>NZ_JBHVEE010000008.1:0-130032 GCF_042802415.1 Streptomyces sp. NPDC057486
CCTGCCCTGGTCACCATCGTCGGCGTCGTCGTCGGTATCCGGCTGTGCCGCTGGGCCAACGCCCGGTACTTCCACCTCGACCGCGGCTCCTGCGGGCTGTAACCGAGGCCCCCCACCGACACGAGCCGTGGAGGTAGGGGCTCTCGCTCTGACGATCCCCCGGCCTCACCGAGGTCCGCCACCAGGAGAACCACGGCGAGGAGTGACGTCTGGGCGAGGCCGCCTTCGGCTTCGACGCCTGGCGGCCTCCCCACGTCCCTGGAGATCGAGGGACGAGGCGTCGGTGCGGCAGGAGGGCGCCGCCCTCCTGGACCTCGACTGCTCCGAAGCCCGGTTCGGCGGCGTCGACGAGATCTGCAGGAGCGAGGCCGGCCGCAACATCCTCGCCGAGCCCACCTTGCTGTTCTCCGACGCCGAGAGGCAGGAGAACGCTTCGGCGGTTCAGGGCCGTTGCTCAAGAAGGCGGACAAGTCATGCCGACGGAAGTCGCCTTACAGCACAGGGGCCAGGACGACGGCAATGAGTCCGTCCTCCTGGCCCCTGCTCGCTGCGGCCTGCCGAGGCACAGCCGCTCACGCATCGCTCACGCAAGCGCCCGAAAACGAGGCAGGTCAGAGGGTGTTCCCCTCCCCCGCCACTGGTAGGCCGTGTGGGACTCGAACCCACAACCAACGGATTAAAAGTCCGCTGCTCTGCCAATTGAGCTAACGGCCCTCGGCGAATCACCCCTGAGCATAGCTCGCCGTGGCCCGGCAGCCGATCGGGTATCGGCTGTCGGGCCCGTCGAGCCGCCTCCGGGGGTCGTTCATTCGGCGGTTATGTCCGCGCTCGTGCGCTTGTGATCCGGTTTGAGGAACCAGTGACGGGCCGACACGACCCACCACGTCGCCGCGAAACCCAGGACGACCAGGACGGCGATCGGGGCGTAGTTGAACGTCTCCCAGGTGACGGGGGACAGCTGCGGCAGCATGAAGAGGACCGTGATGACCCCCACCCACACCACCGCCACGATGCCGATGGGCCGGGACCAGCGACCGAGGTGCCAGGGGCCCGGGGTGAAGTCGTCGCCGCGCAGGAGGCGGAGCAGGGTGGGGATGACGTACGCGATGTAGAGGCCGATCACCGCGATCGAGGTCACTGCGGCGTACGCGGTGACGTTGATCAGGTACGGGAGACCGAGGGCCAGCGCGCCGAGTGCGGCGAGCCAGACCGCGGCCACAGGGGTGCGGGTGCGGGGGCTGACCGTGTGCCAGACGTGGGAGAACGGGAGTGCGCCGTCCCGGGAGAACGCGTAGATCATGCGACTGTTGGCGGTCACCGACGCCATCCCGCAGAACAGCTGCGCGCCGATCACGACCAGCAGCAGGAGCTTGCCGGTGGTGGCGCCGAGGGCGTCCAGGAGGATCTGGGCGGGCGGGGCGCCGGTCGGGGAGTTCAGGGCTCCGTCGTACGACTGGATGGCGAAGGTGAAGCCGAGCAGGAGGACGAAGCCGGCGATCCAGGAGGTCCAGATCGACTGGACGATGCCGCGCGGCCCCGCCGTCGCCGCGTCGTGGGTCTCCTCCGTCATATGGGCGGAGGCGTCGTAGCCGGTGAAGGTGTACTGGGCCATCAGCAGGCCGATCATCACGACGTAGAAACCACTGCCCCAGCCGGTGTTGTTGACGAACTCGGTGAAGACGAACGACGCCGACTGGTGCGAATCCGGTACGAAGGTGAGGGCGCCGACGATGACGGCGACCCCGAGGACGTGCCACCACACGCTCACGCTGTTCAGGATCGCGACGATGCGGACCCCGAACGTGTTCAGGAGTCCGTGCAGCAGCAGGATCGCGGCGAACAGCAGGATCGTCCGGCCGGGCGTCACCTCGAAGTCGAACTGGAGGTTCAGATAGGCCCCGAGGAACGATGCCGCGCCGAAGTCGATCCCTGCGGTCACCGCGACCTGGCCGAGCACGTTGAACCAGCCCGTGAACCAGGCCCAGGCCGCCGCCGAGCGCGGCGGGGCCAGCCGGTGCGCCCAGAAGTAGAGCCCGGCGGAGGTCGGGTACGCCGAGCAGATCTCCGCCATCGCCAGGCCGACGAACAGCGTCATCAGGCCGACGCCGACCCAGCCCCAGGTGATGACGGCGGGGCCCCCGGTGTTCATGCCGAACAGATACAGCGTCAGGCAGCCCGAGAGCACCGAGATGATCGTGAACGAGACTGCGTAGTTGGCAAACGCCGACATACGCCGGGCCAGCGTCTGCGTGTAGCCGAGCTGCGCGAGACGCTCCTCGTCGGAGGCGCCCGGCGGTGACTTGTCCTCGCCGATGTCTGTTGTCATGACCCCAGCGATGCCCTCGCCCCGGAGTACGCATGCCGCCGCCGTGGTTACGACTGGGAAAACATGGCGCAGCACGACGCAAGGGCGCGGCCAGCAGGCCGCGCCCTTGTACTGAGGAGTCGCCTCCGAGGCGGTGTGTACGTCAGGCGAGCCCCGAGTACATCTGCCGGCCGCCCCGGTCCTCACCCGTGCGGCGGAGCGGGTCCGCCCGTCAATCGAAAGCGGGCCCGGCTCCTGGAGAGCGGGCCCGCGTTCGGTTCACTTGTTCAGCTGTTCAGCGACGTGCGCGTGAAGGTCAGCCGTTGCGCTTCCAGCGCGGCTTGTCGTCGCGGCGGCCGAAGGAACCGGTGTTGGTGCCGGTGCCACCGCGGTGGTCGTCGCGGCGGCCGGTCGGACGGTCGCTGCCACCGGAGCGGAAGCCGCCCGAGGGACGGTCGTCACGACGGTCGCGGTTGAACGGACGGTCGCTGCCACCGGAGCGGAAGCCACCGGACGGACGGTCGTCACGACGGTCGCGGTTGAACGACGGGCGGTCGTTGTCGCGGTTGAAGGACGGGCGGTCGTTGTCGCGGCGGAAACCACCGGACGAACGGTCGTCACGACGCTGGAAACCACCACGGTCGCCACCGCGGTCGTCACGACGGTCACGGTTGAAGGACGGGCGGTCGTTGTCGCGGCGGAAACCGCCCGACGAACGGTCGTCACGACGCTGGAAACCACCACGGTCGCCACCGCGGTACCCACCGCGGTCGCCGCCCCGGTCGTCCCGGCGGTTGTCCCGGCGCTCGAAGTTGCCGCGGTCGTCGCGACGGTCGTCGCGCGCTGTGGGCTGCTCCGGTACGGAGACGACGGCCTCGATCGCGGCCTCGGCCTCGGCGGCGACCTCGGCGACTGCTGCCTCGGGGTCGTCGCCCCGCTCGCGCGCGGCACGGGCGACCAGGCGGTCGGCCTCCTCGCGGAGCTCACCGGCGCGGCGCTGGACGCGCTCCAGCTGCCTGGTCAGGTCGGCGACCTCGCGCTCCGCCTGCTTGGCGGCGTTGTTCGCGGAGTCGGCCTGAACCTCGGTCAGCGAACGGGCGCCGGTGATCTCGGCGACCTCCGGGTCGAAGGCGCCCGCGCCACCGACGATGTGGCGCGAGGCGTCGACGCCCGCGTCCTCCATCAGGCGGAAGATCTGGCGACGCTGGTGCGGCAGCGCCAAGGAGACGACGACACCGGACTTGCCGGCACGAGCGGTACGGCCCGAGCGGTGCAGGTAGTCCTTGTGGTCACCGGCGGGGTCCACGTTCAGCACCAGGTCGATGCCGTCGACGTGGATACCGCGGGCGGCGACGTCGGTCGCGACGAGCGCGTTGACGTAACCGTCCTTGAAGTCGGCGAGCACGCGGGTACGGGCACCCTGCGTCATGCCGCCGTGCAGCGCGTCCGCCTTCACACCCGCCTCGACGAGCTGCTCGGCGATGCGGTCGGCGCCCAGCTGGGTGCGGACGAAGATGATCGTGCGGCCCTTGCGGGCAGCGATGGCGGAGGTGACCGGCGCCTTGTCCTTCGGCTTCACGACGAGGACGTGGTGCGTCATGGTCGTGACGTTGCCCTGGGCGCTGTCGACCTCGTGGCTCACCGGGTTGCTCAGGTAGCGCTTGACCAGCGTGCCGATCTCGTTCTCCATGGTGGCGGAGAAGAGCATGCGCTGACCGCCGACCGGAACCTGGTCGAGCAGCTCGGTGACCTCGGGCAGGAAGCCCAGGTCGGACATCTGGTCGGCCTCGTCGAGGACGGCGACCTGGACGTTCTCCAGGGAGCAGGCGCCCCGGTTGATGATGTCGCGCAGTCGGCCCGGGGTGGCGACGAGGATGTCGACACCGCGCTCCAGCGCGTAGATCTGGTTGCCCATCGACGTACCGCCGCAGACGACCTTCATCTTCAGACCGAGCACGTCGCCGTAGGGCTGCAGCGCGTCCGCGACCTGCATCGCGAGCTCACGCGTCGGGGTGAGGATGACCGCGCGGGGCTTCTTCTTCTCGGTGTGACCGTCGGCCAGCGAGGCCAGGGTCGGCAGACCGAAGGAGAGCGTCTTGCCGGAGCCGGTACGGCCTCGGCCCAGGATGTCCTTGCCGGCCAGCGCGTCCGGAATGGTCGCCGCCTGGATCGGGAAGGGCGCGGTCACACCGTTCTGCGCGAGCTTGCGGACGATGCCCTCGGGCAGGCCCAGGTCGGCGAAGGTGATGGTCGGCTCGGAGTCGGTGGTGGCCTCGGTGGAGCCGGTGAAGTCGACGGACTCGGCCGTCTCGATCGGCTCGGACACCTCGGCGGCCTCGGCCACTACGGCCTCGGCTTCGGTGACAATCTCGTCGTTCTCGGGCACGACGGTGTTGTCAGAGCTGAAATTGGACATGCGAAATGCGAAACCTTCCGGAGTCTCGGCACGCGCCCATAACTCCGTGATTCGCAATTTCGACCGCCTCAATGCGGTCCAGCCACGGCAAGGGAGAGTACGCGCCACACGGCGCTCTTCTGTGTCGGCGCCGGGCAATGGGATCAAACGATCTACTACCATACGCACTCGCACCCACATCGCGCAAACCGCACGCTCCGGACCACCCGCTACACCGGCCCCACCTGGGGTGATGCCTCGGGAGTCCGCAGCGCCTCCATGTCGTCCGGCGCACTCATCGCGTCACTGCGGAACTGCGCGGCCGGCGACGCGGAGGGGACCGGAGGCGGATCCGAGGGTTCCGGATCCGGTGAGCCCGACGGCTCCGGGGTGACCGGCGCGGACGGATCGGAGGGCACCGACGGCTCCGCGGACGGCCCCGGCTGCTGCGGCCCCCCGCCCCCCGGCGACGGCGGCGGCAGGTGTCCGCCCCGGGTCGGCAACGGAGCACCGGACCCCGCGCCCGCATGCGCGCCACCGGGTCCGACCGAGGCACGCGCCGACGCGCTCGGGCTCGGCGATTCGGCGGTCTCCCGGTCGGAGTGCGCCTCCGCGCCCCCTCCGGTACGGGCCCGTCCCGTACCCGCCGCCGTGGAGCCGTCCGGTTCACCCGACGAGCCCCTCCGCTCGGCCGACCGCGACGGGGTCGGCTTCCCGCCGTCGTCGCTGATGCTCATGCAGCCGGTGGACGCGGCAATCGTCACTGCGGTGACGGCTGCCCATCGGACAGGGGCGGGCAACTGGCGCACGGGTGGCACCTCCGGGAGGCGAGGAGCGAAGAAGGGCGGGAACGGACGGGGGGCACTGTGCCCAACTCCCGTTCCCCCGCATGGGACACGCCCCACGCACCACCGACCCCTTCGGCGCCGGCCCCTTCGCCGCTGCCCTCCCGGGCGTACTCAGCCGTAACCGAGCGCGTGCAGCCGCTCGTCGTCGATGCCGAAGTGGTGGGCGATCTCATGGACGACCGTGATTTCCGTCTCGGCCACGACGTCCTCGCGCGACTCGCACATCCGCAGCGTCGGCCCCCGGTAGATCGTGATCCGGTCCGGCAGCACCCCGGCGTACCACTCGCCGCGATCGGTCAGCGGCGTGCCCTCGTACAGCCCGAGCAGCTCCGGATCACCGGGATCCGGTTCGTCCTCGACGAACACAGCGACGTTGTCCATCAGCCGCGTCAGCTCCGGCGGAATCCGGTCCAGGGCCTCGGCGACCAGTTCCTCGAACTCTTCGCGCGTCATCTCCAGCACACCGCCATTGTCACGTACCCCCCGCCCTACCGGCCCCGGACCGTCGCCCCCGCCCTGTCCCGCAATCCCGCGCCCCGCATGGCCGCCCCCGAACCCGGGCATACGCGCCCAATGGTCCGCGCCTCCTTCCGCGCCGCAGTCGCCCGCATCCGCCGTCACCACCGCTCCCGCTCCACCGCCCCCGGCAGTGGCCTCGCCCCCGCTCCGCACCCCTACGGGCGCGCGCTGGGTCTGATCGCCGTCGTCGTGTTCGGCGCCTGGCTGGGGCTGCTGGTCGTCGGCAGTGTCCGTACGCCCGTCGGCCCGATGGACACCACGATGGCCCTGCGCCCCTCCCTGAGCGGCGGCACGAAGATCAATGTGGCCCCGCTCGGCGCCCTGGAGCTGGACTCCCACATAGCCCCGGTCCGCCTCGACGTGCAGGTCGACCGGCTGGACCCGGTGCGCTCCGGGGCCCTGGTCCAGCACCCCGAACGGCTCGCCGGACTCCAGCAGGAGATATCCGCGGACGTCTCCACCGGCACCCGCGAGCTCGCCGTGCGCTCCGTCGTCGCCGTCGTCTCCGGTGCGACCGCGCTCGGTCTCGCCGTCTACCGCCGCCCACGCCGCGCGCTGGCCGCCGGTGGTCTCGCGCTCGCGCTGCTGGCCGCGTCGGGCGTCAGCGCCTATGCCACCTGGAACCCGAAGTCCGTCCTGGAGCCCAAGTTCTCCGGGCTGCTCTCCAGCGCTCCCTCGGTGGTCGGCGACGCCCGTTCGATCGTCACCGACTTCGACGTCTACCAACGGGAACTGGCCCGGCTGGTCACCAATGTGACCAAGCTCTACGACGCCACATCGACGCTCCCCGTCTACCGCCCGGACCCCGCCACCCTCCGTGTCCTGCATGTCTCCGACATCCACCTCAACCCCGCGGCCTGGCAGATCATCGGCTCGCTGGTCAAGCAGTACGACATCGACGTGATCATCGACTCGGGCGACACGATGGACCACGGCGCCGCCGTCGAGAACGGCTTCCTGGACCCGATCCGCGACCTGGGCGCGCCCTACATCTGGGTCCGCGGCAACCACGACTCCCGGATCACCCAGCGGTATCTGGGGCGGTTCAAGAACGTGCGTGTACTGGACGACGGCCGGGCCGTGAACGTCGGCGGGCTGCGGGTGGCAGGCATCGGGGACCCCCAGTTCACCCCGGACCGCTCCCTCCCCGCCCTGGGGGCGGCCGCCGAGCGGATGGCGGGCATGCGGCTCGCCTCATCGATCCGCAGCCAGGAACAGGCCGGCACCCCCGTCGACATCGCCGTCACCCATGAGCCGGAGGCGGCCCGCGAGACGGACGGCACGGTGCCGCTGGTCCTCGCCGGCCACGTGCACCACCGGCAGAACGAACTGATGGAACTCGGCACCCGGCTCAAGGTCGAAGGCTCCACGGGCGGCGGCGGGCTGCGCGCCGTACAGAACAGGAAGCCGGAGAAGGTGCGCGCCTCGGTGCTCTATCTGGACCGCGCGACTCGCCGTCTGCAGGCCTGGGACGAGATCACCCTCGGCGGGCTCGGCCTGACGACGGCCGAGGTCAGCCGCCATCTGCCGGGCGAGAACCGACCCGGAGCGACCCCTTCGCCCATTCGGTTTGGCTGACACGGAAACGCCGTAGTACAGTCTCCGACGTGCCCAAGGGCGCCGGTCAGGGCTTGACCGTTCTGAGACCCCAGAGGTTGAAGGAGAAGCGGAACCTCTTGAGGGGAAGCGGAGTCACATGCTTCTCACGTCCCCCGCCCGGGTGACAGGCGCAGAAGCAGCAACACTGCAGTTCTGCCCTCATCGTCTAGTGGCCCAGGACGCCGCCCTTTCAAGGCGGTAGCACGGGTTCGAATCCCGTTGGGGGCACGCACCACCTTGTGCGACACTTAGTCGCACAAAAGCTTGGTCCTGTGGAGCAGTTTGGAGTGCTCGCCACCCTGTCAAGGTGGAGGCCGCGGGTTCAAATCCCGTCAGGACCGCTGCAGCTCGTAAGTGCTGCGTGGCTGGGTAGCTCAGTTGGTACGAGCGATCGCCTGAAAAGCGATAGGTCGCCGGTTCGATCCCGGCCCCAGCCACCACCCGAAGGCCCCGTCCACCGGACGGGGCCTTCGCCGTGTCAGGCCTCTTCCCGCTCCGCCGAGTTCGCGTCCCGGCGGCGCCGGGCCCGCACCCCGAGAACCAGCAGCGCCACCGCCACCACCGTCACCAGCGCGGCCGCGTCCGGCACCTGCTCGCCGATCCGCTGCGCCCACTGCTCGACGGCGAACGAATCGTCCACGTCCAGCAGTCCGGGCAGCGCGGTCGTCCCGTCGTACGCCAGGAACAGTGCGCCAAGACCGATGAAGAACAGCCCCGACAGCGCAGTGGTGGTGTGCAGTTCGAAGCGGCCGAGCCGGAAGGCACGGCCGCGCAGCCAGGCGCGGCGCCCGAGGTCGAAGCGCTCCCAGACCAGCGCCAGCAGGAACAGCGGGACCGCCATGCCCAGGGCGTAGACGGCGAGCAGCAGTCCGCCGTAGACCGGGCTGGCGCTGACCGCCGCCACCGTCAGGACGCTGCCGAGGATCGGTCCGGCGCAGAACCCGGCCAGCCCGTAGACGGCGCCGAGGGCGTAGACCGACACGGCGGTCGTCGGCCGGATCCGCCCGCTGAGGGCCGCGATCCGGCGCGAGGCGAAGCCGAGGCCCACGATCTGGGCCACGCCGAGCCCGATGATCAGCCAGCCGGCGCCGAGGACCAGCTGGTCGCGGTGGCTGTAGAAGAGCCGTCCGGCGTACGAGCCCGCGGCGCCGAGCGGCACGAGGGTCGTGGCCAGACCCGCGTAGAAGATGCCGGTACGGGCCAGCAGCCGCGAGGCCGAGTCGATGGAGTAGGCGAAGAAGGCGGGCAGCAACAGGGCGCTGCAGGGGCTGACCAGGGCCAGCAGCCCGCCGAGGAAGGCGGCGAAGTAGCCGATGTCCATCGTCACTTGTCGGCGCCCCCGGAGTCACCGGAGCCCTTGGAGCCACCGTCCCCCTTGGCGTCCTTGGTGTTGGCGGCCTTGTCGGCCGCCGCCTGGACGACCTGCTCGAAGACCTCCACCGGCTGCGCTCCGGCCAGCGGGCGGCCGTTGATCAGGAAGGACGGGGTGGAGCTCGCGCCGATCCCGTACCCCTCCTCCTGGTCCTTGCTCACCGCGGCGGAAGCTGCCGCGCCGTCCGCGTCGCGCACGAACCGGCCGAGGTCCCGTACCCCCGCCTCCTTGGCGAGCGCCTTCAGCCGGTCCTTGCCGAAGCCCTTGTCCTTGACCCCTTCGGCGTAGGCGGCTGCGTGGAACTGCCAGAAGCGGCCCTGCTGCCCGGCGGCCCAGGCGGCGCGCGCCGCGGCCTCGGATTCGGCGCCGAAGATCGGGAAGTTGCGCCACTCGATGCGCAGAGTGCCGTTGGCGACGTACTTCTTGATCAGAGCGGGTTCGGTGTCCCGGGCGAACTTGCCGCAATAGCCGCACTTGAAGTCGGCGTACTCGATGAGGACCACGGGCGCGTCCGCCCGGCCCTGCGCGAGTCCGTCGCCGGCGTCGCGGCGGGCCAGTTTCACCAGTTCCGGGAAGACGCCGGCGTCCGGGTCGGCGGTGACATCGGCGACCGCGGTCGATGAGGAGCCGGAGCGGTCGGCGGGGGCGGTGGCGCGGTAGGAGATGAAGCCGAGCAGCGCGGCGGCGAGGACGACACCGGTGCCGTAGAACAACGGCTTCCTGGACGAGGAGGTTTTGGGCGTGGGCATGGCGAGACTCCGTGCTCGTGGTGCGGAAGGAGGTAAGGGACGACCGGGCGGCGAGCGCCCCTATACCCGCAGTACGGAGAGTTCCACCGAGGAGAGCGCGGCGCACTCCGGACCGCGCAGCCCGACGCATGTGCACGGCTCCGCGGACCCCTGCCAGGGAGTCGCGCTCAGCCCCCACTCGGCGAGACCGGGTGCCTGGTCGTGCGCGGCACGGGCCCGGACGGGCACACCGGGCTCGGCGTCGTCGTGCGTCGTGCCGTTGCCGCAGCCGGGCACCCCCTGACCGTCGACGGCCGGGGCGGCCACCGCGGTGCCGGACTCCCCGGACGCGGTCGCCGCCGTCCCCGCCGTGGCGGGCCCGCAGAACAGCCCCAGCGCGACCGCGAGCACCGCCACCAGGCAGCACCACTGCGTACGGGACACGGGCGACGGCCTTTCCACTGCGGTACGAAGATCAGTTGTCCGAAATAGTACGTGCTGTGATCAGGAGCTCCCCCGCAGTCACCGCGGCCGTGACGCAGACCGCGCGAAATAGGTTCGCCGTTCCTCGGGCCCGGGTGCGATCCTGGGACCCGTATGTCTACTTCCTTTGCCGATCTCCAGTCCCGACTCGGACACGTCTCGCTCCGCGACGCGCACCGGCTCGGCCGCCGCCTCGAAGGGGCGCGCCGGATCCGTAAGCCCGAAGCCCGGCAGGCCGTGCTGGACGAGATCGCCACACAGGCCGGGAAGGCAGCCGAGCGGCTCGCGGGGCGCGCCGAGCGGATGCCCGTTCTCTCGTACCCGGAAGAGCTTCCGGTCAGCCAGAAGAAGGACGAGATCCTGGAGGCGATACGCGACCACCAGGTCGTGATCGTCGCCGGTGAGACCGGCTCCGGCAAGACCACGCAGATCCCGAAGATCTGCATGGAGCTTGGGCGCGGCGTCCGGGGCATGATCGGGCACACCCAGCCGCGCCGGATCGCGGCCCGCACGGTCGCCGAGCGCGTCGCCGACGAGCTGAAGACCCCGCTCGGCGAGGCGGTGGGCTGGAAGGTCCGCTTCACCGACCAGGTGAACCCGGACGCGACGTATCTGAAGCTGATGACGGACGGCATCCTGCTGGCCGAGATCCAGACGGACCGCGAGCTGCTCGCGTACGACACGATCATCATCGACGAGGCCCACGAGCGGTCGCTGAACATCGACTTCCTGCTGGGCTATCTGGCCCGGCTGCTGCCCAAGCGCCCCGACCTGAAGGTCGTCGTCACCTCGGCGACCATCGACCCGGAGCGCTTCGCCCGGCACTTCGGTGATGCGCCGATCGTCGAGGTCAGCGGGCGTACGTACCCGGTAGAGGTGCGCTACCGGCCGCTGCTGGAGGAAGAGGGCGAGGACTCCGACCGCGACCAGATCACCGCGATCTGCGACGCCGTCGACGAACTCCAGGCGGAGGGTCCCGGCGATGTCCTGGTCTTCCTCTCCGGCGAGCGCGAGATCCGCGACACCGCGGACGCCCTGAACAAGAAGAACCTCCGCCACACGGAGGTGCTCCCCCTCTACGCGCGCCTGTCGCACGCCGAGCAGCACCGGGTGTTCCAGCGCCATACCGGGCGCAGGATCGTCCTGGCGACGAATGTCGCCGAGACCTCGCTGACCGTCCCCGGCATCAAGTACGTGATCGACCCGGGCAGCGCCCGCATCTCCCGCTACAGCCACCGCACCAAGGTCCAGCGGCTGCCGATCGAGCGGATCTCGCAGGCCAGCGCCAACCAGCGCAAGGGGCGCTGCGGTCGTACCTCGGACGGCATCTGCATCCGGCTGTACTCCGAGGACGACTTCCTGGCCCGCCCGGAGTTCACGGACGCGGAGATCCTCCGCACGAACCTGGCGTCCGTCATCCTCCAGATGACCGCGGCCGGCCTCGGCGACATCGAGAAGTTCCCCTTCATCGACCCGCCGGACCACCGCAACATCCGCGACGGTGTGCAGCTGCTCCAGGAGCTCGGCGCACTCGACCCGGACGAGAAGGATCCGAGGAAACGGCTGACGCAGCTGGGGCGGAAGCTCTCGCAGCTGCCAGTCGACCCGCGCCTCGCCCGCATGGTCATCGAGGCCGACCGCAACGGCTGCACGCGCGAGGTCATGGTGATCGCCGCCGCGCTCTCCATCCAGGACCCGCGCGAGCGGCCCTCGGACAAGCAGACGCAGGCCGATCAGCAGCACGCCCGCTTCAAGGACGAGACGTCGGACTTCCTGGCGTTCCTCAATCTGTGGCGGTACATCCGCGAGCAGCAGAAGGAGCGCGGCTCGTCCAGCTTCCGCCGGATGTGCAAGCAGGAGTATCTGAACTTCCTGCGCATCCGCGAATGGCAGGACATCTATGCGCAGCTGCGTACGGTCGCCAAGCAGATGGGCATCCACCCCAATGAGGAGGATGCGCCGGAGCAGGCGGTGCACACCTCGCTGCTGGCCGGGCTGCTGTCGCACATCGGGCTGAAGGACACCGAGAAGAACGAGTACCTCGGCGCGCGCAGCGCCAAGTTCGCGATCTTCCCCGGTTCGGCGCTCTTCAAGAAGCAGCCGCGGTTCGTGATGTCGGCCGAGCTGGTCGAGACGTCCCGGCTGTGGGCGCGGGTCAATGCCAGGGTCGAGCCGGAATGGATCGAACCGCTGGCCCAGCATCTGCTGAAGCGCACCTACAGCGAGCCGCACTGGGAGAAGGACCAGGCCGCGGTGATGGCGTACGAGCGGGTCACGCTGTACGGCGTACCGATCGTCGCCCAGCGCAAGATCAATTTCGGCCGGATCGACGCCGAGACGTCCCGCGATCTCTTCATCCGGAACGCACTGGTCGAGGGCGACTGGCGGACGCACCACCAGTTCTTCCATGACAACCGCAAACTCCTCGGCGAGGTCGAGGAGTTGGAGCACCGTGCGCGGCGCCGCGACATCCTCGTGGACGACGAGACGCTCTTCGACTTCTACGACCGGCGGATCCCGGAGCACGTCGTCTCCGGCGCGCACTTCGACTCCTGGTGGAAGCACAAGCGCCGCGACGAGCCCGACGCGCTCGACTTCGAGCGCTCGATGCTCATCAACGAGAAGGCCGGGGCCGTCACCAAGGACGACTACCCGGACTCCTGGCGGCAGGGGAAGCTCAAGTTCAAGGTGACCTACCAGTTCGAGCCCGGCGCGGACGCGGACGGTGTGACCGTCCACATCCCGCTCCAGGTGCTCAACCAGGTCACCCCCGAGGGCTTCGACTGGCAGATCCCCGGCCTGCGCGAGGACGTGGTCACCGAGCTGATCCGCTCCCTGCCCAAGCCGATCCGCCGGCACTACGTCCCGGCGCCGAACTACGCGGGCCGGTTCCTGGACCGGGCGGTGCCGCTGCAGGAGCCGCTGCCGGCCACCCTCGCGCGTGAGCTCCAGCAGATGGTCGGGGTCCCGGTCTCCGCCGACGACTTCGACCTCTCCCGGATCCCGGACCACCTCAAGATCACGTTCCGGATCGTCGACGAGCGGCGCCGCAGGGTGGCCGAGGACAAGGATCTGGAGGCGCTGAAGCTCCAGCTGCGCCCCAAGGCCCGCCAGGCCCTCTCCAAGGCCGCGGCGGCCACCGTGGGGCCCTCGGGCGAGTCCATCGAGCGTTCGGGGCTCACGGACTGGACGATCGGCACGCTGAACCGGGTCTTCGAGACCCGGCGGGCCGGCCAGCCGGTGAAGGCGTACCCGGCCCTGGTCGATCAGGAGGGAGCCGCGGCGGGCACAGTGGCCGTACGGCTCTTCGACACCGAGGCCGAGCAGCAGCAGGCGATGTGGCGCGGCACCCGGAAGCTGATCCTGCTGAACATCCCGGTGAACCCGGCCAAGTTCGCCTCGGACAAGCTGACGAACCAGCAGAAGCTCGCCCTGTCCCGCAATCCGCACGGCTCCATCCAGGCGCTGTTCGAGGACTGCGCGACCGCTGCCGCGGACCGGCTGATCGGCGCCCACGGCGGGCCGGCCTGGGACGAGGAGTCGTTCCGGAAGCTGTACGACAAGGTCCGCGCCGACCTCGTCGCGCTGACCGAGCACACGGTCGCCCAGGTGCAGCAGGTGCTGGCCGCCTGGCAGTCCTGCGAGCGGCGCCTGAAGGCCACCAACAGCCTGGTCCTGGTCAACAACGTCACCGATGTACGGAACCAGCTCGACGCCCTCGTGCCGCCGGGCTTCGTCACGAGGACCGGGCTGCGCAGGCTGCCCGACCTGATGCGCTACCTGGTCGCCGTGGACCGTCGGCTCCAGCAGATGCCGACGGCCGTCCAGCGCGACACCACGCGCATGGAGAAGGTCCACGAGATGCAGGACGAGTACGCCTGGCTGCTCGAACAGATGCCGCAGGGCAGGCCCGTTCCGCAGGAGGTCCTGGACATCCGCTGGATGATCGAGGAGCTCCGGGTGAGCTATTTCGCGCACGCCCTGGGCACCGCGTACCCCGTCTCGGACAAGCGGATCGTGAAGGCGATCGACGCCGCGGCTCCCTGATCGGGCGCCCCTCGGGGTGTAAGGGAGCCACCACCAGGAGTGAAGTCGACCGGAGCGGCCAATCTCCTGTACAGTCTGGTTTCGCAGGCAGCCGCAAGGAAGCCGCGAAAACCTGGTCCTGTGGAGCAGTTTGGAGTGCTCGCCACCCTGTCAAGGTGGAGGCCGCGGGTTCAAATCCCGTCAGGACCGCAGTAACGAAAGCCCGGATCCTTCTGGATCCGGGCTTTCGCGTGTCTTGACTCCGGCAACTGCCGACGGGTACTTCAGACAGCAGGGGCCGCCCCTGTTCCTCGGCGCGGGGCGGCGCGGTCCACCGGGAGGTGGCGCGGATGACGGCGTCCACGGCGAGGCACGAGACCCGCGCACTGCTGCGCGCCCATCTGGCGGCCGCTTCCGGCTACCGGCATCTCACCCGGCACTGTCCGGTCTGCCATCAGCTCCTGAGGCTCGCCATGGAGCCCCTGACGGCCTCTCAGTCCGTCCCGCTCCCCGAACCGCTCACGCCACCCGGCGGGGCCCCAGCGGCCGTTCAGGAGGTCGCGGCGCTCGCCGCCCCCATGACCGCCCCGGAAGAACAGAACCGCACCGAGAGGGCCGAGGACGAAAGCCCTGCCGCCACGTGACCGAAGGCGAGGACATCCGCCTCCCGGCAGTGGCAGGCTCGACCTTGGCAAGACTCGAGCCATGTGACGGGTGTCACTCAAAGAGTTTTGAGAAAGGGTGACTTTACACCCTTCCTACAACTGGCGAATTTAATATGTGCAATTGCACCACTCGGATGACGCTTCCGCGGGGAGGCCCGGAGGGCGGCCCCTGAGCCTCGGGCAACCCCCCGGAGGACCTGCCCGTCGGGGTCGGACGCGCCCGCACAGCACTCCGCGCGAAGCCGGAGCCCCGGTCGGCCGGCAGCCCCACGGGCACAAAAAAGATCGCGCTGGACCCGGCGGAGTCCAGCGCGATCGAACGACATACCCCGTATTGCACAGGTATGGCGCCCGTTGGGGCGGGCGCCCGTCGTGTGGAGCTATGGGTGGGCGAACGCGGGTTGGGGGACCCGGGCAGCCCGGTTGTGATGCGGCGACAGGGGTGTGTCAGGCCTCGCTGCGCTGCTGCGGAATACCCGCAAGCAGTGCGCGGACCTCTGCCTCGCGGTACCGGCGATGTCCACCGAGCGTGCGGATGGACGTGAGCTTGCCTGCCTTGGCCCAACGGGTGACCGTCTTCGGGTCCACGCGGAACATCGTGGCAACCTCAGCCGGGGTCAGCAGCGGCTCGGCGTCAGGGGTGCGAGCGGTCATGAGCGGCCTCCTCGGGAGAACCGAACCATCTCGGTTCTTTCCTCTAAATTCTGCACCTTGACCCGCGTTGCCCGAAATGGCGGACGCGGGCCGAGTCGGTTATAGGACGAACGGCTTGTCCTCGGCACTACAACTACACCATCCGTCCAGCCACGTCGGCCAAACCGATGGAATTGCCCTCCCAGGTGTTCATCAGCGACGGAAGCCGATGGACCATGCCATAGCGGACAGTCACACCACCGTGACGATCAGTCACAGAGCGATCAGGAGTCACCAGACCCCCCATAGCGTGCAATGCTGAGCAATCCGCCCTCAATTGGACGGATGGAGTCCTCCCCGGACTCCTTGTCCTATTTTGGCATGAGGAGTAGGGAAGGGCGCAAGGGCCCAGTTAGTGCTATCCGTCACCCTTGAGGCAAAGGCCCGGTTCGGGACGTAGGTCCCGGAGTCACGGGAGTGCGCTGCCGCCTCTTCACCCCCACCAGCCTCGTGAGTCACACAGACGAGCCGCAGGGGTGACCGGTTCCCGACCCCGCACCGCCGGACTCAACTGGCGAACTGACGGTCCCTCACGACCCGCCAGCGCTCCGCCAGCCGCCCGTACGCCGCACTCGCCCCTTCGGTGTCACCGGCCCGCAGCGCCGCGATGCCCTCGGCGACATCCGCGGCCGACCGGTCCGCGGCGAGCTGCTCCGCCGACAGCGCATGCACCAGACCGCCGTAGTCGAGCTCGACCAGCGCGCGCGGATGGAACTCCTCCAGCCAGCGGCCGACATCCACCAGGCCCTCGGTCAGCGGCGCCTCGTCGACGGTCTCCCTGAGCGCCTTCAGCGATCTGGCCAGCCGGCGGCGCGCCTGCACCATCGGGGTCCGGTAGCGGAGCACCGGCGCTCCCCCGCCCTCGGTCGCCTCCGCGTGCTCCCGCTCCTCGTCGGAGAAGAGGACGAACCAGCGCACCGGTACCTGCCACACCGCGGTCCGGATCCACGGCCGGGCGTCCGGATTGCGCTCCGCCCACCGCTCGTGGTCGGCGAGCGCCTGCCCGCGCACCACCGGCGGCAGCACCGCGTCGAGCACCGGGGCCGGGAACATCTCCGCCAGCTCCTCCAGCGCCAGCCAGCCACGCAGCCGGGTCCGCCACGGACAGACGCACACCACGCCGTCCACCTCGGCGACGAACGCGTCCCCGCTCTCGTGGACCGGCACCCCGACCGGCGGGGTGGCCGCCAAGTCGGCCAGCGAGCGGCGGAGTTCGTCCTGCGCCGTGGGGATGCGGTCGCGCCCCGCGTAGCGGGCCCAGTGGGCCCGCTCCGGCTCCGGGAAGGCGGCCAGCGGTTCGTACACCCGGAGGTAGGACGCGTAAGGAACGAGCACCGAAGACACCACCGACATGCCTCAGATCGTGTCACGCCCGTACTCCGCCAGAGGGTGATCCTTGGCACTGGAACAGATCTCCGTCCCCGTAGGACTTACGCTCGTGCCCTGTCGGACCGTCCGTGCCGGTCGGTCCGGGGCCCTCCCCACCTTCAGGGGGGTCTTCCGCCGCTTCGTACTTGGGAGTCACCACCGTGACCGATGTGACCGACGGCGTCCTGCACACCCTGTTCCACTCGGATCAGGGGGGACACGAGCAAGTCGTGCTCTGCCAGGACCGTGCCAGCGGCCTCAAGGCCGTCATCGCCATCCACTCCACCGCCCTGGGCCCGGCCCTCGGCGGCACCCGCTTCTATCCGTACGCCTCCGAGGAGGAGGCCGTCGCGGATGCGCTGAACCTGGCGCGCGGCATGTCGTACAAGAACGCCATGGCCGGTCTCGACCACGGCGGCGGCAAGGCCGTCATCATCGGCGACCCCGAGAAGATCAAGACCGAGGAACTGCTGCTGGCCTACGGCCGGGCCGTGGCCTCGCTCGGCGGTCGCTACGTGACCGCCTGCGACGTCGGCACGTACGTCGCCGACATGGACGTCATCGCCCGCGAGTGCCGGTGGACCACCGGCCGGTCCCCGGAGAACGGCGGCGCCGGCGACTCCTCCGTCCTCACCGCGTTCGGTGTCTTCCAGGGCATGCGGGCCTCGGCCCAGCACCTCTGGGGCGACCCGACGCTGCGTGGCCGAAAAGTGGGGGTTGCGGGCGTCGGCAAGGTCGGACACCACCTCGTCGAACATCTGCTGTCGGACGGCGCCGAGGTCGTGGTCACGGACGTCCGGGAGGAATCGGTACGCCGGATCACCGATCTCCACCCGGAGGTCGCCGTCGCCGCGGACACCGCCGCGCTGATCCGCACCGAAGGTCTCGACATCTACGCCCCGTGCGCACTCGGCGGTGCGCTGAACGACGAGACCGTCCCGGTGCTCACGGCCAAGGTGGTGTGCGGCGCGGCCAACAACCAGCTGGCCCACCCGGGCGTCGAGAAGGACCTCGCGGACCGTTCGATCCTGTACGCCCCCGACTACGTGGTGAACGCGGGCGGCGTCATCCAGGTCGCCGACGAGCTGAACGGCTTCGACTTCGACCGGTGCAAGGCGAAGGCGTCGAAAATCTTCGACACGACGCTGGCTATATTCGCACGTGCGAAGGAAGACGGCATTCCGCCGGCTGCGGCGGCCGACCGGATCGCCGAGCAGCGGATGGCCGAGGCACGGCGCGCCTGACCGCTCGTCGCCGACGGTCGCGGGGTCCCCACCGGGCGTCGCGACCGTTCCTCGGACGGCTGACCCGCCGACCGGCGAGACAAGACTCACGCCGGTCGGCGGGTCGCATGCCGAGAAGAGGTTAAAATCGCAGTTGACCAGCGAGGACGGGGCTTCTCGTTGGTCCTGTTCCGGGGCGTGTGATGCGGGCGGCGTACCGTATGGCCACGGAAGCAGGTACCGTTAAAGCCCTACGGGCACGGTCTCTCTGCCGAGAGTCCGTCCTGAAACATGAACGCGTGTCAAGACTCTGGGGCCGTCGAGCCCCGTCACCGAGGGGGTCGAGCCATGGGGCGCGGCCGGGCAAAGGCCAAGCAGACAAAGGTCGCCCGCCAGCTGAAGTACAGCAGCGGCGGGACTGACCTGTCGCGTCTGGCCAATGAGCTGGGCGCATCGCCTTCGAGTCAACCACCGAACGCAGAGCCGTTCGAGGACGACGACGAGGAAGATGACCCGTACGCACAGTACGCGGATCTGTACAACGACGACGACGATGAGGACGAGGACGACCAGTCCGGTCCGTCGTCACAGCGCCGCGGCGCTTGACCTCGCGCTGACACATCAACCCGGTCCGGGCCTGCCCGGACCGGGTTCTGTGTTGCGCTTTTCGGGGCCGATCGGAAGCTTGAGCCTGTTCGGCGACCCAGGGCAGGACGGTCACCGGACGGTACCGGTGCGCCCTGCCCCGTCGCATGTCCTGGTGCCCCTCCCGGCAAGCCTCGCCGGTCACGGCACTAGCGCGCGTACGCGCCGACCAGCTCGGCACCGGAGCCGTGCGTGCCGCGGTCCGTGATCTCGCCGGCCACCCAGGCGTCGATCCCGCGGTCGGCCAGCGTCGTCAGCGCCGCATCCACGGATTCCGCCGGGACGATCGCGATCATGCCGACGCCCATGTTGAGCGTCTTCTCCAGCTCCAGCTGCTCGACCTGACCGGCCTTGCCGACCAGGTCGAAGACCGCGCCGGGCGTCCACGTGGAGCGGTCGACGGTGGCGTGCAGGGCGTCCGGCACGACCCGGGCCAGGTTGTTGGCCAGGCCGCCCCCGGTGACATGGCTGAAGCCGTGCACCTCGGTCGTACGGGTCAGCGCCAGGCAGTCCAGCGAGTAGATCCTGGTGGGCTCCAGGAGCTCCTCGCCGAGCGTGCGGCCGAACTCCTCGACGTCGCGGTCCAGCGCCCAGCCGGCCCGGTCGAAGAAGACATGGCGGACGAGCGAGTACCCGTTGGAGTGAAGACCGGACGACGCCATCGCGATGACCGCGTCACCCTTACGGATACGGTCCGGGCCGAGCAGCCGGTCGGCCTCGACCACGCCCGTGCCGGCGCCCGCGACATCGAAGTCGTCGGGACCGAGGAGGCCCGGGTGTTCGGCGGTCTCGCCGCCGATCAGGGAGCAGCCGGCCAGCACGCAGCCTTCGGCGATGCCCTTCACGATGGACGCGACACGCTCGGGGTGCACCTTGCCGACGCAGATGTAGTCGGTCATGAAGAGCGGCTCGGCGCCGCAGACGACCAGGTCGTCGACGACCATGCCGACGAGGTCGTGGCCGATGGTGTCGTACACGCCCATCTTGCGCGCGAGGTCGACCTTCGTGCCGACGCCGTCGGTGGCGGAGGCGAGCAGCGGACGCTCGTAGCGCTTGAGGGCCGAGGCATCGAAGAGGCCGGCGAATCCGCCGAGGCCGCCGAGGCCCGCGACCTCCGGGCGCTGCGTCTTCTTCACCCACTCCTTCATCAGCTCGACGGCGCGGTCGCCGGCCTCGATGTCGACGCCCGCTGCCGCGTAGGAAGCACCTGTTGTCTCAGACATTGCCTGGGATCTTTCGTGTGGAAATACGGGGCTGGTGGCAGGGCTGGTGCGCGTGGCCGGTCACGGACGACGCAGTGCGTCGGCCGCGGCGGTCGCCGCAGGGCCTGCCGCCAGCTCGGTCTCCAGCAGCTGCTTGCCGAGCAGCTCCGGGTCCGGGAGCTCCATCGGGTACTCACCGTCGAAGCAGGCGCGGCACAGGTTCGGCTTGGCGATCGTGGTCGCCTCGACCATCGCGTCCAGCGAGATGTACGCGAGCGAGTCGGCCCCCATCGACGTGGAGATCTCATCAACCGTCATGCCATTGGCGATCAGCTCCGCGCGGGTCGCGAAGTCGATGCCGAAGAAGCAGGGCCACTTCACCGGCGGGGACGAGATCCGGATGTGGATCTCGGCAGCGCCGGCCTCGCGGAGCATCCGGACCAGTGCGCGCTGGGTGTTGCCGCGGACGATCGAGTCGTCGACGACCACCAGGCGCTTGCCCTTGATGACTTCCTTGAGCGGGTTCAGCTTGAGGCGGATGCCCAGCTGGCGAATGGTCTGCGAGGGCTGGATGAAGGTCCGGCCGACGTACGCGTTCTTGACCAGACCCGCGCCGAACGGGATTCCGCTGGCTTCCGCGTAGCCGATGGCTGCGGGCGTGCCCGACTCCGGAGTCGCTATGACCAGATCGGCTTCGACCGGGGCCTCGGCGGCCAGCCTGCGGCCCATCTCCACGCGGGAGAGGTAGACGTTGCGCCCGGCGATGTCGGTGTCGGGTCGGGCCAGATAGACGTACTCGAAGACACAGCCCTTGGGCTTCGCTTCCGCGAAGCGCGAGGAGCGCAGGCCGTTCTCGTCGATGGCGACGAGCTCGCCCGGCTCGATCTCGCGGACGAAGCTGGCACCGCAGATGTCGAGGGCGGCGGACTCGGAGGCCACCACCCAGCCACGCTCCAGACGGCCGAGGACCAGCGGACGGATGCCCTGCGGGTCGCGGGCTGCGTAGAGGGTGTGCTCATCCATGAAGACGAGCGAGAAGGCGCCCCTCACCTCGGGAAGCACCGCGGCGGCGGCCTCCTCGATGGTGAGCGGCTTACCGTCGTCGTCGGTCTGGCCGGCGAGCAGAGCGGTCACCAGATCGGTGTCGTTCGTCGCGGCGACCTGGGTGGCGCGGCCGTCCTTACGAGGAAGGTCGGCGACCATCTCGGCGAGCTGGGCCGTATTGACCAGATTGCCGTTGTGACCCAGGGCGATCGAGCCGTGCGCGGTCGCACGGAACGTCGGCTGCGCGTTCTCCCACACCGAGGCACCGGTGGTGGAGTAGCGGGCATGACCGACCGCGATATGGCCCTGGAGAGATCCCAGAGACGTTTCGTCGAAGACCTGCGAGACCAGTCCCATGTCCTTGAAGACCAGGATCTGGGACCCGTTGCTCACTGCGATGCCCGCGGACTCCTGTCCACGGTGCTGCAGGGCATACAGTCCGAAATAGGTGAGCTTGGCGACCTCTTCACCCGGAGCCCAGACACCGAAGACGCCGCAAGCGTCCTGAGGGCCCTTCTCTCCGGGGAGCAGGTCGTGGTTGAGTCGTCCATCACCACGAGGCACACCACCGAGTGTAGGCGAGGTCGACCACTGGTCCGAATTGGGGACACCCCGTCGGAGCACCGGAGAAGAGGCCCGAAGTGCCGTTCCGGGGGCCATGCGCGCGGTCACGGGCAGTGACGGAATTCGGCTGGCGGCGGAGGTCGGAGCCGGGGCAGGATCCGCCACAGGGCGGCTGACGCCCGGCCTACCGGCGGGTTACCGGCTACTTCAAGCCAGGGGTTGTCCCCGGGGGCGCCGGGCCCGGTGGTGGCGCTCGGTGAGTCCGCCGACGGGGCGCCCGGGACGGTGGTCGAACGCTCGTTTCGTGGTGAGCCTCACACCGGACGCGGGCCGCCGAGGCCGGTATGCGGCTTCTCCGCGCCGCCGGCGCCACCGCCGGATCCTCCGCGCGGGGCCGCGGGTGGGCCGTGCACGGGATCGCGGGTGCGCGTCGCCCCGGCGTCCGGAGTGCGAGACCGGCGCATGCCCCATTGACAGGCTCCTGGCCCACGCAGCCCCTCGGTGACCGTTCGGTCACGCTCGTGGAGCGCCGCCACGTCGATCTGGGACGTGTCGCGAGCGCCATCTGTCGCTGCGCCTGATTTTCGCCGCACGCACCCCCGCACCGGATCGGCGACCTGCTCCCCGACCCGGTTCAGCCTCTGCACCGGCCGCTATCCGGGCCGTACGAAGGGCGGAGTCGCCGAGCCCATCGCGGACCGGTCGGTCGGACTCGAACCCGCGCACCCGACGCTCGCCTCCCTGCTGCGCGGCGCGGGGTACGCCACCGCGCTGATCGGCAAGTGGCACTGCGGCTATCTGCCGGACTACAGCCCCACCAAATCCGGCTGGGCCGAGTTCTTCGGGAACTTCGGTGGGGCGCTGGAGTACTACTCCGAGCTCGGCCTCGGCGGCGAGTACGACCTCTACGCGAACCGGGCGGAGGCCGAGCCGGAGCTGCCGGCCGAACTGCGAGCGTCCTGGGAGAGGACGAACGCCGGTCTGCTGCCGTATCCGACGGGGTCCTGACTCACTTCCCGGGTGCGGATGCCGTCGCGCTGAAACCCTCGCCGCTTGCCGCGGTGAGGGTCAGCGTGCGGTGATCGATCCGGTACGTCGCCTTCCCCTGCAGGATCGCGAGCAGCGGGCGCTCCACCTCCATCTGCGGATCCGGGCACATCATCTTCGTGCCGACGATCCGGCCGAACGCGATGGTGGAGCCGGAGACTGTCGCGGTGCCGCGCAGCCGGTTGCAGCCGGAGCTGCCCTGCACCGAGCCGTCCTTGCCGAAGGTCAGCCGCGCCTTCTTCTCCGCACCGGCGGGCAGCGACGAGGCGACCGAGCCGGAGATCAGAGTGGTGACCGTCCAGGTGGTGCCGGTGAGCGGGGCCCCGGGCTCCGAGGTGAAGGCGATGGCGTCGCCCGTCGCCGTGGTCAGGGTGAGGGTCCGGTCCGACACGGCAGCGGTGAGTGTGCCGCTGAAGGTGCGGGACATGGCCTTCTCGAACTGGTCGATGTCCTTCCGGCAGCCCTTCGTGGTCCACGCGCCCGGGGTGACGTTGATCGTGTCGCCGTTCATCCGGGCGGTGGCGGAGAAGTGGTTGCAGCCGTAGTTCCCGTGGGCCTTACCTTCAGGCGTGATCACGACATAAGCGCCGTCCGGAGCGGCGGTTCTCCTGCCGTCGACCGTCATCGAGTCGACCTTCCAGTGGACATCGGTGACGGGCAGATCGGTCCGTACGGAGCCGCGGTCGTCGGACCCCGAGCCGGCACCGGCTCCCTGGCCCTGCTTCGTACCACAGCCGGCAAGGGCAAGAAGGGCCAGGACGCCGGCGCTGACAGCCATACGTTGTCTCAGCATGGCCATGTGACGGTACGGAGCGCCGATCCGGTTCCCCTCAGCGGAGCAGCGGCAGCAGGTCGCCGAGATCGGCCCGCTCACCGCCGGCACTGACCTCTGCCGCATCGAGCGCCGCCCGCCACTGCGTGCGTCCGGTCGCGAGCCGGATCCAGGTCAGCGGATCGGTCTCGACGACGTTGGGCGGCGTACCGCGCGTGTGTTTCGGGCCCGGGACGCACTGGACGACGGCGAACGGCGGAACGCGCACCTCCACCGAGCCGCCGGGCGCCTTCTCCGCGAGCGCGTCGGCGAGCAGCCGGGTGCAGGCGGCGAGTGCCTGCCGGTCGTACGGGATGTCGAGCCCGGCAGCCGCGTTCAGGTCGTCCGTGTGCACGACGAGTTCGACGGTGCGGGTGACGAGGAAGTCACCCAGCCGCATCACACCGATCCGGGTCGGCAGCAGCCGGTCCTCGCCCACGCCCGGCACGACCGCATCGAACCGGTCGGCGACCTCCGCGTACAACGCGTCGAGATCGGGACGGTCCACGGCGAGCGCCCTGGTGTCGTCGGCGATCCGGCCGGCCCGCCCCGCGGTCGAGAACGGCCACTCCAGCAGGGAGACCTCGGGCTTCTCGCCGGGAGGCTCGGGCAGCTCCAGGTTCCGGCAGACGTTCGAGACCGCCATGGTCAGATGGGCAGCCAGCTCCCGCACCGTCCAGTCCCCGAGCCGGGTCGGCAGGTCGAGCTGATCGGGCGTCAGCGTGCTGACCGCTGACCGGACATGGGCGAACTGCGCCTGTACGGCGGTGCGGGTCCGGGCGAGGTCGTAGCGGCGGGCGCGCTTCTGGGACGGCGGCATGGGAGCGAGCCTACGGGGTGTCCCCACGACGAAGCCCCCGCCCGGCGGACCGGGCGGGGGCTCTGACGTCACGCAGTGGAACAGCGCGTCCGGCTCAGGCGAGCAGGCCGGGGATCGTCGCCTCGTGGGCCGTGCGGAGCTCGCTCAGCGGGATGCTGAACTCGCCCTGGACCTCGATCTCCTCACCGTCCACGACACCGATCCGGGTGACGGGCAGACCCCGCGCCCCACACATGTCGTTGAAGCGGAGCTCCTCGCTGCGCGGAATCGAGACGACCACGCGGCCCGCAGACTCGGAGAAGAGGAACGTGAACGCGTCCAGACCGTCCGGCACGACCAGCCGGGCACCCTTCCCGCCGCGGAGGCAGGACTCGGTGACCGCCTGGATCAGACCGCCGTCGGAGAGGTCGTGCGCCGCGTCGACCATGCCGTCGCGGGACGCCGAGATCAGGATCTCGCCGAGCAGCTTCTCGCGGCCCAGGTCGACCTTGGGCGGCAGCCCGCCGAGGTGGTTGTGGACGACCTCGGACCAGGCCGAGCCGCCGAACTCCTCACGCGTGTCGCCGAGCAGGTAGAGGAGCTGACCCTCTTCCTTGAAGGCGACCGGCGTACGCCGCGTCACGTCGTCGATCACACCGAGCACGGCCACGACCGGCGTCGGGTGGATCGCCGTCTCACCGGTCTGGTTGTACAGCGACACATTGCCGCCGGTGACCGGGGTGCCGAGCTCCAGGCAGCCGTCCGCGAGACCACGCGTGGCCTCGGCGAACTGCCACATGACGTCCGGGTCCTCGGGCGAACCGAAGTTCAGGCAGTCCGAGATGGCGAGCGGCTTGGCTCCGGAGGTGGCGACATTGCGGTACGCCTCCGCCAGCGCGAGCTGCGCACCCGTGTACGGGTCGAGCTTCGCGTACCGGCCGTTGCCGTCGGTCGCCATGGCCACGCCCAGGTTCGACTTCTCGTCGATCCGGACCATGCCGGCGTCCTCGGGCATCGCGAGCACGGTGTTGCCCTGCACGAACCGGTCGTACTGGTCCGTGATCCACGCCTTCGAGGCCTGGTTCGGGGAGGCGACCAGCTTCAGCACCTGCTCGCGCAGCTCGGCGGCGTTCGCCGGGCGTGCGAGCTTGTTCGCGTCGTCGGCCTGCAGCGCGTCCTGCCAGGACGGGCGGGCGAACGGGCGGTGGTACGTCGGGCCCTCGTGGGCGACGGACCGCGGCGGCACGTCGACGATCTGCTCGCCGTGCCAGAAGATCTCCAGCTGCGAGCCCTCGGTCACCTCACCGATGACGGTGGCGATGACGTCCCACTTCTCGCAGATCTCCAGGAAGCGGTCCACGTGCTGCGGCTCGACGATCGCGCACATGCGCTCCTGCGACTCGCTCATGAGGATTTCCTCGGGCGAGAGGGAGGAGTCGCGCAGCGGAACGGTGTCCAGCTCGACGCGCATACCGCCGGAACCGGCGGAGGCCAGCTCCGAGGTGGCACAGGACAGACCCGCGCCGCCGAGGTCCTGGATGCCCGCGACGAGCTTCTCGCCGAAGATCTCCAGGGTGCACTCGATGAGGAGCTTCTCCTGGAACGGGTCGCCGACCTGGACGGCCGGGCGCTTCGCCGGACCGGTCGACTCGAAGGTCTCCGAGGCCAGGACCGAGACGCCGCCGATGCCGTCGCCGCCGGTGCGGGCGCCGTAAAGGATCACCTTGTTGCCGGGGCCGGAGGCCTGCGCCAGGTGGATGTCCTCGTGCTTCATCACGCCGATGCAGCCGGCGTTGACGAGCGGGTTGCCCTGGTAGCAGGCGTCGAAGACGACCTCGCCGCCGATGTTGGGCAGACCCAGACAGTTGCCGTACCCGCCGATACCCGCGACGACACCCGGAAGGACCCGCTTGGTGTCGGGGTGGTCGGCCGCGCCGAACCGCAGCGGGTCGACGACCGCGACCGGACGGGCGCCCATGGCGAGGATGTCGCGGACGATGCCGCCGACGCCGGTGGCCGCGCCCTGGTAGGGCTCGATGTACGAGGGGTGGTTGTGCGACTCGACCTTGAAGGTGACCGCGTAACCCTGACCGACGTCGACCACACCGGCGTTCTCGCCGATGCCGACGAGCATCGCGTCGTTGACGGGGACCTTCTCGCCGAACTGCTTGAGGTGGACCTTGCTGCTCTTGTACGAGCAGTGCTCGGACCACATCACGGAGTACATGGCGAGCTCGGCGCCGGTGGGACGGCGGCCCAGGATCTCGCGGATCCGGGCGTACTCGTCCTCCTTGAGGCCGAGCTCCTTCCAGGGCTGCTCGACATCCGGGGTCTCGGCCGCGTGCTTGACCGTATCCAGGCTCATGCGTTGACCAGCTTCTTGATGATCGAGGTGAAGAAACCGAGACCGTCGGTGCGACCGGTTCCGATCAGCGGCTCGACGGCGTGCTCCGGGTGCGGCATCAGACCGACGACATTGCCCGCGGCGTTGGTGATGCCGGCGATGTCGCGGAGCGAGCCGTTGGGGTTCACGTCCACGTAGCGGAAGGCGACGCGGCCCTCTGCCTCCAGCTCGTCGAGGACGCGCTCGTCGGCGACGTAACGCCCGTCCATGTTCTTGAGCGGTACGGAGATCTCCTGACCGGCGGAGTAGTCCGAGGTCCAGGCGGTCTCCGCGTTCTCGACGCGGAGCTTCTGGTCGCGGCAGATGAAGTGCAGGTGGTTGTTGCGCAGCATCGCGCCGGGCAGCAGGTGCGCCTCGGTCAGGATCTGGAAGCCGTTGCAGATGCCGAGGACCGGCATCCCCGCCTTGGCCTGCTCGATGACGGTCTCCATGACCGGCGAGAACCGGGAGATGGCTCCGGCCCGCAGATAGTCGCCGTAGGAGAAGCCGCCCGCCAGGATGACCGCGTCGACCTGGTGCAGGTCCTTGTCGCGGTGCCACAGCGATACGGGTTCGGCGCCGGCGACCCGTACGGCCCTCAGGCTGTCCTGGTCGTCGAGCGTGCCCGGAAAGGTGACGACTCCGATACGAGCAGTCACTTCGACTCCTCGGCCTTCTCCACCTTCACGGTGAAGTCCTCGATGACGGTGTTGGCGAGGAACGTCTCGGCCATCTCGTGAATGCGACCGAGTGCGGCCTCGTCGACCGGCCCCTCGACCTCCAGCTCGAAACGCTTTCCCTGACGTACGTCCGCGATTCCCTCGAAGCCGAGACGGGGCAGTGCACGCTGCACCGCCTGTCCCTGCGGGTCGAGGATCTCCGGCTTGAGCATGACGTCGACTACGACGCGTGCCACTGGCACTCCCGGTGGTGGTGTGGTGCGGCTGTTTCTCCGGGGGGCTCCCCAGACCCCCGCAGGTTCCCTCAGCTTACCTGGCCAGAAATTCTACGCGGGTAGATATCAAGCAGGCTTGATCACATGGAGATATCGGCCGTGACAACGGGCAGGAAAAGTCCCGCACAGAAATATCCTCACGACGCATACATAGAAGCCGGACACGCGGAGGCAATTGGCGGGGCTTCACAATGCGGTGCCTGTCGCTGTACAAATGATTACCGGGGAAAGCAGGATTGCCCCTAAACAGTCGACACCGGTCGACCCACATCCGCCTAGCAGCCGGAAGGCCGGTCATCAGCGCATGTCAGACGCGCCGATGCCGTAGGAAAGGACCGATATCCGTGGCTCAGCGCGTAGTGGTCACGCTCTCCGACGACATCGACGGGGGAGCAGCGGCGGAAACGGTCACCTTCGCCCTGGACGGGAAGTCGTACGAGATCGACCTGAATCCGTCCAATGCAAAGAAACTGCGCAAGGTCCTCGCGCCGTACATGGCGGCCGGCCGTAAGCAGACAAATGCCGGCAAGCGCGGCAGGACTCCCGCCTCGTACCGGCACACCTCACTGGCGCCCGACCCGGCGGCCGTGCGTGCCTGGGCCCGCTCGCACCGGATGGAGGTGCCGGCCCGCGGCCGGATCCCCAAGAAGGTCTACGAGGCGTTCCGCGACGCCAGTTGAACGACACCCCGCGCAGACCCTGCGGCGACACCCCGGGGCACCGACTTGCGCGACACCCCATCAGGTCGGCTAGAGTCTGGAGCACGCCGAGGGGCAAGGCCGAATAGCCGGGCCTCACGCAGCGTGCGGGTGTAGTTCAGTAGCAGAACATCCCCCTTCCAGGGGGAAGGCGCAGTGTGCAATTCCTGTCACCCGCTCTGCATCGCTCTTCACGACCACTCCGGTGGATCGGGTAGAGTGGTGTTCGCACCGCCCAGTGAAAGCTGAGCGGCAGCAATGCGGACGTGGCTCAGTTGGTAGAGCATCACCTTGCCAAGGTGAGGGTCGCGAGTTCGAATCTCGTCGTCCGCTCTTGATCGAAGGCCCTGGTCGATATCGACCAGGGCCTTCGTCGTATTCCGACGCCCCGCACCCCGACCCGCATGACGTTTGTCATGGGCAGTGGTGACAGCTCGCACTGCCCGCCGCGGTGATCCGGCGGAAGTCTGAGGACATGACCAGCGATGAATGCGTGATCGAGGCGAACGGGGTGCGGCGCCGCTATGCCGGCGGCTTCGAGGCTGTGAGCGGAATCTCCTTCTCCGTGGCGCGTGGCGAGATCTTCGCGCTGCTCGGGACGAACGGCGCGGGCAAGACATCCACCGTCGAATTGCTGGAGGGACTGGCCCGGCCCGACAGCGGGGTCGTACGGGTGCTCGGCCACGACCCGTACCGCGAGCGCGCCGCCGTCCGCCCCCGGATCGGGGTGATGCTCCAGGAGGGCGGCTTCCCGTCCGATCTCACGGTCACCGAGACCCTGCGGATGTGGGCGGGATGCACCAGCGCACCGCGGCCCACCGGTGAGGCGCTGGGGCTCGTCGGCCTCACCGGCCGCGCGCGCGTACGGGTCAAGCAGCTCTCCGGCGGCGAGAAGCGGCGCCTCGACCTGGCGCTGGCGCTGCTCGGCAGGCCGGACGTGCTGTTCCTGGACGAGCCGACCACCGGACTCGATGCCGAGGGGCGGCGGGACACCTGGGAGCTGGTGCGGACACTGCGGGACGGCGGCACGACGGTCCTTCTCACCACGCACTACCTGGAAGAGGCGGAATCGCTCGCCGGCCGGCTGGCGATCATGCACCGGGGGCGGATCGTGACGGCGGGCACCACCGCCGAGGTCACGGCCGCCCGCCCCGCCCGCATCCGGTTCGAGCTGCCCGAGGAAGTACCGGCGGCCCGGCTTCCCCTGGCGCTGCGGGCCGCCGCCGAGGGCCGCCGGATCGAGATCCGTACCCACCGTCTGCAGGAGTCCCTGGACGAACTGCTGACCTGGGCGAGGGAGTCGGACGTCCGGCTGCTCGGCCTCGATGCCCGGTCGGCCTCGCTCGAAGAGGCGTTTCTCGATATCGCGCGGAGCGCGTCGGAGTCCGAAAAGGTGGCTGTGTGATGACGACCGCGACGACCGGCACGACGACCACGACGCTCCGGGGCCGGCTGACCGCCCTCGGGCGGGCCGAAGTCACCCTGCTCGCCCGCAACCGGACGGCGGTGTTCGTCGCGCTGCTGATGCCCGCCGCCATGGTCCTGGCGATGAAGTCGACACTCAAGCAGGCCGTTCTCGACGGGACCGGACTGACTGTCGCCGGGACGGCGCTCACCGGCGGCATCGGCATCGTGCTGGTACAGGCCGTCTACATGAACCTGGTCTCGGCATACGTGGCGCGGCGCGAGGACCTGGTACTGAAGCGGCTGCGTACCGGCGAGGTCACCGACCGGGAGATCCTCGTCGGGACCGCCCTGCCGTCGGCCGCGCTGGCACTGGCACAGGCCGTGGTGATCGTGGTGGCAGGGACGGCCTTCTTCGGCCTCGCCGCGCCCGAGCGGCCCGAACTGCTCCTGGCGGGCCTGCTGCTGGGCGTGGTGCTGCTGACGGCGCTGGCTGCGGCGACCTCCGCGGTGACCCGCACCGTGCAGACCTCACAGCTCACCACTCTCCCGCTGTTCTTCATCTCGATGATGGGCTCGGGGCTCTTCGTACCGCTGGAGGCCATGCCCGACCGGATCGCGTCCGTGTGCGAACTGCTGCCGGTGACCGGGGTGATGACGCTCGTGCGGACAGGCTGGCTGGGCGTGGCCGAGGGCTCCGACCTGCTCGTGGCCGCTCTGACGGGACTGGCCTGGACCGCGTTCGCCGTGTTTGCTGTGCAGCGGTGGTTCCGCTGGGAACCCCGGCGCTGAGGGGACTGTGCTGTGTGGGGACGGGTACGGGGCCGCCGGCGCGGCTGGCAGGAGCGCGGCAAGCTCGAGCGAATTTCTCTCTACTCGCGGTTCACCGTGGCGGTGATGCCCTGGCTCTTCACGCTGGCTTGGGGGCTGACGCCCCTCTTCTCGGACATCACGCACGACCCGCTGCCCTTGGCACTGGGCGGGGCACTCCTGCTGGTGAGTCTCGCGCAGTGCGCGCTGAGCAACCTGAACGTGAAGCCGTCGTACGAGCACTACTTCGGCACCTCCGTCTTCCCCCGGCGCCGACTGGTGGCGCCGCTGGCGCTGATGGCGCTGGCCCTGGGGCTGCTGGCGGCGCTGAGCGGCGTGGGCGGCATCGATGGCGACGGGATGCTCCTGCTGGTCAGCAATACCCCGATGGCGTTGGTGATCACCCAGGTGCTGCTCGTCCCGGTCCGTACCTTCCTGGTCCAGTCCCTGGTCCTGACGGCGCTGACCGTCGGACTCTTCGCCGCGGTCGGGGTGCGCGGCGGCATCCTGGCCGGGGTGATCCCCACGACGATGTTCGGGTGCCTGCTGGTCCTGGTGTCCGTACGGCCCAGCGTCTGGAGCCTCAGCGTGATGTGGCAGGCGGAGGAGGCCCGGGATCTGCAGGCGCGGCTGGCCGTCGCCGAGGAGCGGCTGCGGTTCGGCCGGGACATGCACGACGTCCTGGGGCGCAATCTCGCCGTGATCGCGCTCAAGAGCGAACTGGCGGTGGAGCTGGCGCAGCGCGGCAGGCCGGAAGCCGTGGACCAGATGGTCGAGGTGCAACGGATCGCGCGCGCCTCCCAGCAGGAGGTACGCGATGTCGTCCGCGGATACCGGGAGGCCGATCTGAGTACGGAACTCGTCGGCGCGCAGGGCGTGCTGAAGGCGGCCGGCATCGAGTGCGAGGTGACCGGCGACGGCGGCGGGCAGCTGCCCGCCGCTGTGCAGTCGGCGCTCGGCTGGGCGGTGCGGGAGGCGGCCACCAATGTGCTGCGGCACGGTGACCCACGGCTCTGCACGATCCGGCTCAGCGCCTCGGCGGACAGGGTGGTGCTGAACGTGGAGAACGACGGGGCACCGTCCACGGCGGCCGGGGAGAGCGGTTCCGGGCTGGCCGGGCTGCGGGAGCGGCTCGGAGTCCTCGGCGGCTCGCTGGACGCAGGCCCGGTGGGCGACGGGCTGTTCAGGCTGACGGCGAAGGTCCCGCTGTCCCGCGGGGAGAGCCGTCCGGCGGTTCTGGAGGGGCGGCGATGACCGCGATACGCGTACTGCTCGCCGACGACGAGCATCTGATCCGGGGCGCGCTGGCCGCGCTGCTCGCGCTGGAGGACGATCTCGTCGTGGTCGCCGAGGCGGCGACCGGTCCGGAGGCGCTCGCCATGGCGCGCGCCCACCGCCCCGATGTCGCGGTCCTCGACCTGGAGATGCCGGGTTCGGACGGTGTGAGTGTGGCCACATCGCTACGGGCTGAACTGCCCGGCTGCCGGACCATGATCGTGACGAGTCATGGCCGCCCCGGACATCTGAAACGGGCGCTCGCGGCGGGTGTGCGGGCGTTCGTCCCGAAGACGGTCAGCGCCCGGCAGCTGGCCGGCATCATCCGTACCGTCCACGCCGGAAACCGTTATGTGGACCCGGAGTTGGCGGCCGACGCGATCTCCGCCGGGGACTCGCCGCTGACGGCGCGCGAGGCCGAGGTGCTGGAACTGGCGGCGGACGGGGCGCCGGTCGCGGAGATCGCGGAGCGGGCGTCGCTGTCGCAGGGAACCGTACGGAATTACCTCTCCGCGGCCGCTTCGAAGCTCGGTGCGGAGAACCGTCATGCGGCGGTGCGTCTCGCACGGGAGCGCGGATGGGTATAGTAGGCATCGCGCTTCGGCGCATGCGAACGTAGCTCAGCTGGTAGAGCGCAACCTTGCCAAGGTTGAGGTCGCGAGTTCGAACCTCGTCGTTCGCTCCATACGAGAAAGGCCCCGGTCCTGCGACCGGGGCCTTCTTCATGTCCTACTGCCAGGTGTTGCCGGTGAGGAGTTCGTACGCCTCCAGGTACTTCGCCCGGGTCGCGTCGACGATCTCCTGCGGCAGCGCCGGGGGCGGCTGCTCGCTCTTCCGGTCCCAGCCGGAGGCCGGAGAGGTCAGCCAGTCGCGCACGAACTGCTTGTCGTACGAGGGCTGAGCCTTGCCCGGTTCCCAGGCAGCGGCCGGCCAGAAGCGGGACGAGTCCGGGGTCAGCACCTCGTCCGCGATGATCAGGTCCTCACCGTCGAAGCCGAACTCGAACTTGGTGTCGGCGAGGATGATGCCGCGCTCGCGGGCGATGCCGCGGGCCCGGACGTAGACGTCGAGGGTGGTGCTGCGCAGCAGGGCCGCGGTCTCCGCACCGACCTCGCGCGCCACTTCCTCGTACGACACGTTCTCGTCGTGGTCACCGACGGCCGCCTTGGTGGCGGGGGTGAAGATCGGTTCCGGGAGTTCGGATCCGTCGACGAGCCCCTCGGGGAGGGCGAGTCCGCAGACCGTACGCGACTCGTCGTACTCGACGAGGCCCGAGCCGGTGAGATAGCCGCGGGCGACACACTCGACGGGGACCATCCGCAGCGACTTGCAGATCAGCGTCCGCCCGGCCCAGTCGGCGGGGGCTCCGGCGGGCAGCTCCGTGGACAGGACGTGGTTCGGGACGAGATCGGACAGCTGGTCGAACCACCACAGCGAGAGCTGGGTGAGGACGCGGCCCTTGTCGGGGATCTCGGTGGGCAGGACCCAGTCGTACGCGGACATACGGTCGCTGGCGACCATGACGAGGTCGCCCGCCTCGTTCCGGTACAGGTCGCGCACCTTGCCGGTGTGGAGGTGGGTGAGTCCGGGGACCACCACCGGCTCGGGCTTTTCTACAAATCCGGACACGCTGCCTCCGCGTAGGTTGATCCAGGAGTCGTTCCGATTCTCCCGTATCCGGTGGGATGGGGTGGAGCGGGGGGTTGAGGACCACCCGCAGATGACTCCGGACGGCCCTTCTCAGCCGCGTTTGCAGATGCGGTCGAGGAGGTTGGCGGTGGCGCGCTGGATGCGGGTGTCCACGTGCCCCGGGCGGTCCAGGGCCGGGGACCAGGCGAAGGTGCCGGAGGCGAAGACGAGGGCGCCGGACGGGGCGCGGTAGAGGGACGTCTCCTGGTGGCGCGTCGCGCCTTCGCTGTCCTGGTACGGGGAGTGGGCGAGCAGAATGCGGTTGTCGTGCTCCGGGAGGGCGGTACGCGGGAAATAGCGGTCGGCCTCGCCCGCTACGAGTCCGTCGATCTCGTCGCCCTCGCCCGCCCCGGTCGCGTCCCAGAGCCAGTGCTCCGCGTTCCGTACGACCAGAGGGTGGGGGTCCGGGACCCGGCCCGCGTACTGGATGCCGAGGAGCTGCTGCTCGGCCCGGTCGACCTCGCGCCAGAGCGCGGGCCTGCCCGGGCCGCGGCGTTTGCGGCAGGTGAGCAGGCGGTCCGGGACACCGGACGGTGACGGGGAGAGGCTGACCTGCCAGTACATGGAGTTGGCGGAGAGGAAGACGAGCGAGGTGCCGCCGTCGCGCGCCGCTTCCACGGTGCGGCGCATCGGGACCGACCAGTACTCGTCGTGGCCCGGGAAGACCATGCCTCGGTAACGGCCGACGTCGATCCGGCCGGCGTGCAGATCGCGGGTGTCGGCGTACGCGATGTCGTAGCCGTACCGCTCGGCCCAGCGGATGAAGTCGTAGGCATGACCGACATGGAGGGGCAGGCCGGCGCCCGCGTACGGACGGTCGAAGGAGACGGTGACCGCCGCGTCCTCCTCGCCGAGCAGCCGGCCCTGTTCGTCCCACGCGTGGTAGAGGCTGGCGCCGGTGCGGCCGTCCTCGGGGTAGAGGTTGTACGCCTGCCAGGTGATGTCCGGCAGGACGAGCAGCAGATCGGCCGGGTGGTCGTCGCGGACCGTGAACGGGATGTGGGAGCGGTGGCCGTCGACCGTGGTGAGCACGGCGACGTAGGCACCGATCGACCAGTAGGCGGGAATCTGCAGTCGCCAGGACTGCCACCAGTGGTGGCAGGAGACCGTGCGGTCGGCGGTGAGCGGGGCGGGCTGGACGATGCCGGAGAGCCGGGGGCTCGTGGTGATCTTGGCGGCGCCGTCGCCCCCGTAGTGACCGATGCGGTAGATGTCGACGGTGAACTGCTGCGGCGGGTCCACGGTGATGTGGAAGTCGATCGCCTCACCGGGGGCCGCGGCGCCCGTCGAGATGAAGCCCTTGATCTGGCGGTGGACGTCGTCGGCGGTACGGGTGCCTCCGCCGGTGGAGCCGCGGGCCAGGGCGGGATCGGCGTACCAGGGGACGACCTGGCCGGTGTCGTCGAAGTAGTTCTCGCTGCCACGGAGCCAGGGCAGGGGGCCCTGGCCGAACGGGTCGGAGACGGCATGCGCGAGGGCACCCGATTCCCATCGGCGAATCTGCTCCGCCCCCATGGCGCTTCCCTCCCTCAAGTCCCCCAGGACAACAGTGGTACGTCGACTGTCAGCGTCGATCCCCAGCACATCACATAACGCATGCACTCCGTCACCGTTCGTCGCGAATTGATGAGAACGGAGCGCTTAATTCCGGATCCTCTGACCGGCGGGTCCATGACCCACGGGTACGGGGTGCACCCGTGGGTCAGACGAGACGGACGGGTTTGTCGGTGCGGACGCCCACCGAGGCGAGCCACGAACGCAGCGGTCCGGCGTCGCCGTCCTCGACCAGACTGAGGACCGGGCTGCCGAGATCGGCCCGGCGCTCGCCGTCGACCAGCAGCGCGGGCCCGTCGAGCCAGTCCAGGCCGGGCGCCGCACCCGCCGTGTCCACGGCGGCGCAGCAGACCATCGCCGCGACATGGTCGGCGAGCAGCTCCGTACCCGTACGGGGCGGCTGGAGCGGGAAGAGCGGCAGCGGGTCGGGTCCCCAGAAGTCCAGGACATCCCCGCCGAAGGCGGTGCAGGCACCGGAGACACCGGCTGCCGCGGGGCCCGGCGGGAGCTGCGGGGCCGTGGCCTCCTCGCGGGCCACGGCGGCACTGATCCCGGCGGCGAGCTCCTCGCTGCGGCCGCCCCGGCCGGCCAGATGCTCGACGACCCGAGCCAGTGTCGGCACGGCGACGTCCATGGGACCGGCGCCCTGCGATCCGTGGATCGCACGGGCTCCGTCCTCCGCCGCGGACATCGGTGCATGCCGTACGCCCAGTGCGTCCAGGACGCGGTGGAGGCGGGCCGCTTCGGTGCGCCACTTCCGGTCGACGACCTCCTCCGGATACTGCTGCCAGTCGACCGGGGACCAGTCGGGACCGGTCTCGGCCGGACCGCCGTGGAAGAGCCGGGCGGCCAGCAACGAGGCCGCCTCGTCGGCCGCTCCGGGCTCCTCCAGGAGGTCGCAGGCGGGGCGCTCGCCGAGCCGGGAGGCGAAGCCCTCGGCGAGCCGGTCGCGCCGGGAGAGCTCGGTGAGGGCGGAGACGACGCCGGCGTCGAGCCGGGACGGCCAGCGGCCCATCCGCCAGGCCGGCAGCGCGACCCGGGTGAGCAACCGGTCCCAGCCCGCGTAGGCGAGACCGACCTGCTCCTGGGCGACGATCCGCAGCCCGTAGTCCACAGCCTGTGCACGCTCGGACGCGGCGGCGGCGACAGCCCGCTCCATTGCTGCGGCATGACCACGACAGGTGCGGAGCAGCAGCCGGGCGATCCAGCCGACGAAGCGGCGCGGCACTCTGCGCAGCGTCGCGAGCGGTCCGGGCACGGGAGCGTCCGCGTCGGCGACCGCGCCGTCCAGACCCCGTACGAAACGGCGGGCGGCGGCTATGTCGGGATGGGCGGAGGGGCCCGTGCCCGCGACGACCGGGGCGAGCACCGCGCGTAGCTCCGCGACCCGCATCCACCACAGGAACGGCGAACCGATGACGAGCACGGGCGCCGCCTGCACGCCGTGACGGCGGCCGCCGGAGACGGCGGGGCGGCCCACGGATCCCTCCGTCCGCTGCGCGGAGGGGTGGGTCCGGTCCTCCAGCCAGCTGTCGCAGTCGGGCGTGAGAGCTATGGCCGACGGCGCGGGGACGCCGAGCCGGTCGGCGAGATCCCGGACCAGCCGGTAGAGATCGGGGGCGGCCTGCTCGCTGAGCGGGACCGTCGGACTGACCGCAGGTCTCGCCCGCGCGATCGCGACCGAGACCGCGACGGCGCCCAGCAGCACGAGCACGGCGCAGACCGTCACCACCCAGCGCACGGCGTACCAGCCGCCACCGCCGATACGGCCCTGCGCACCCGCGACCAGCAGCACGACGGCGACCGCCGCCGGCAGCAGGGCCGCGGCCGTTGCCCTGCTGCGAATGCGCAGCAGGGCGAGCGCTCGGGCGCGCGCAGCCTGCGCGCCCAGCTCCTCACCAGTACCGGACACGGCCGGACGTCACCCCCTCTGCCCCCGCGGCGGTATTGCTCACTCCCCCACTGTGGCACCCGTCACAGACATCGCAATGCCGGTGGGCCAAGTGCCGGAACGCTTGCGCCGCACCCTAGTTGGGGCCTCGGCGGGCGTCATCCGGATAGCCCAGCCGTCACTCGATGGAATGGCTTTGGGCAAAGGTGCTGACGCGCCGGTACCCATGGGGCAGGGGCATGATTTCGCCCCCGCGGGCCCGAGGCCCGAGGGGGCGAAATGGAGGTACCGGAGCGGCCGATCAGGCTTCGGCGGCCTTTCGGGCGATGTCCGTACGGAACTGCGAGCCGTCGAGCCGGATCCGGGCGGCCGCCGTGTAGGCGCGCTCCCGGGCGGTGGCGAGGTCCTCGCCCGTCGCGGTCACGGACAGCACCCGGCCGCCCGCGCTGACGATCGTGTCGCCCTCCCGCCTGGTCCCGGCGTGCAGGACGTACGCATGCGGAGCGTCCTGCGCCGCAACGTCGTCGAGGCCGCCGATCGGGTCACCCGTCCTCGGCGTGTCCGGGTAGTTGTGCGAGGCGATGACCACGGTGACCGCGGCGGCGTCGCGCCACCTGAGCGGGGGCAGCTCGTCCAGGGTGCCGTTGGCGGAGCCCAGCAGGACACCGGCCAGCGGGGTCTTCAGCCGGGCCAGGACCACCTGGGTCTCCGGGTCGCCGAAGCGGGCGTTGAACTCGATGACCCGGACGCCCCGCGAAGTGATCGCGAGACCCGCGTACAGCAGCCCGGAGAAGGGGGTGCCACGGCGGCGGAGCTCGTCGACGGTCGGCTGCAGCACCGACTGCATGACCTCGTCGACCAGCTTGGGGTCGGCCCACGGCAGCGGGGAGTAGGCGCCCATGCCGCCGGTGTTCGGGCCCTCGTCGTTGTCGAGGGCCCGCTTGAAGTCCTGGGCGGGCTGGAGCGGCAGCACGGTGGTGCCGTCCGTGATCGCGAAGAGGCTCACCTCGGGGCCGTCGAGAAACTCCTCGATGACCACACGGTCGCAGGCAAGCGCGTGGGCGCGGGCCGCCTCGACATCGCCCGTGACGACGACGCCCTTGCCCGCCGCGAGTCCGTCGTCCTTGACGACGTACGGGGCGCCGAAGGCATCGAGGGCCTCGTCGATCTCGGCGGGGGTGGTGCAGACATAGCTGCGGGCGGTGGGGACACCCGCCCCGGCCATCACGTCCTTGGCGAACGCCTTGGAGCCCTCCAGCCGGGCCGCCTCACCGGAGGGGCCGAAGCAGGGGATGCCCGCGGCACGGACGGCGTCGGCGACCCCGGCGACCAGCGGCGCCTCCGGGCCGACGACCACCAGCTCGGCGCCCAGTTCGGTGGCGAGGCGCGCGACGGCGGCGCCGTCGAGTGCGTCGACCGGGTGCAGTTCGGCCACCTCTGCGATGCCGGCGTTGCCGGGAGCGCAGTACAGATCGGTGACGTCAGGGTCGAGGGAGAGAGAGCGGCACAGGGCGTGTTCGCGGGCGCCGCCGCCGATGACGAGGACCTTCACGGGGTGCAGCCTAGCCGCCGGGGCACGGCGCCCTTGACGGGCGCCGCTCCGTGGACACTCCGTGGAGCGGCTTCCGGACCGCTACTCGTTGGTGAACTCCTCGACGACCGTGGCGCCCAGCTCCCGGACGATCAGGTCGTGGCCGGAGAGGGCGGAGTCGACCAGGTCCGGGTCGTCCGCCTCGGGGATGTCGTCCTCGGGCGCGACCGAACGCGGTGGCTCGGGGGCGTGGTGCGGCTGGGGTGCGGGCGCCGCGGCGGGTGCGGGACCGGCGCCCGGCTGCTGGTGCGGGGCCGGCGCGGGCGCGGGCCGGGACTCGTACTGCTGCGGGGCGGGCGCGGCCGGACGCTGCGGTGCGGCCGCGGCCGAGGGCCGGCCGCCGGTCTGCGGAGGCTGCCCCGCGCCGCCCGACGGGTCGACGATCGCCTCGACCTTCCACTGCATGTTGAACTGCTCGGCGAGTGCCTGCTTCAGCACGTCCTCGCTGCCGCTGCTCGCGAAGTTGTCACGGGCGCCCGCGTTGAGGAAGCCGATCTGCAGGGTGGTGCCGTCGAACCCGGTGACCTGCGCGTTCTGGCTGAGCAGGATCCAGGTGAACCGGCGCCGGTTCTTCACGGCCTCCAGGATGTCGGGCCACATGTTCCGCACCTGTGCGGCGCCCTGAGCCATCCCAGGGGCCTGCTCGGCCGCACCGGGAGCGGGCGCGGCGGCGGGCACGGGAGCGGGGGCCGCAGGCGTGACGGGGGCGGGGGCCTGACCGGGGGCGGAGGCGGTCGGCCAGCCACCGGGACGGCGCCCCGGCTCCGGCGCGGCCGCGGCGGGCCAGGCCCCGGGACGCTGACCGCCGGAGGGGGTCTCGACGGGTGGCTGCGGTGCGGGGGCGGGGGCGGGGGCCACGTACTGCACAGGCTGCGCGGGCGCGACCGGCGCCGCGGGCGCGGCGGGCACGGGCGCGGTCTCGGGCACCTCCCCCCGTACCGCGGCCCGCGCGGCAGCGACGCCGCCGCCCGGCGGAACCATGGCCACGGGCGCGTGCGCCTCCGCCTCCCGCCCGGGTACGTACCCCATGGCGGGCCCGGCTCCGGCCGTCGCGAACGAAGCACCGCGCTCCAGCCGGTCCAGCCGGGCCTGCAGCGAACGCTCGTCGTCGAAGGCGGCGGGCAGCAGCACCCTGGCGCAGATCAGCTCGACCTGGAGACGCGGCGAGGTGGCCCCGCGCATCTCCGTAAGCCCTTCGTTGACGAGGTCGGCGGCGCGGCTCAGCTCTGCGGCGCCGAAGACGGACGCCTGGGCCTGCATCCGCTCGACCACGTCGGCCGGTGCGTCGATCAGCCCCTTCTCCCCGGCGTCCGGCACCGCGGCCAGGATCACCAGGTCGCGCAGCCGCTCCAGCAGGTCGGCGACGAAGCGCCGCGGGTCGTTGCCGCCCTCGATCACCCGGTCCACGACCTCGAAGGCCGCGGCCCCGTCGCCCGCCGCGAACGCGTCCACGATGGAGTCGAGCAGCGAGCCCTCCGTATAACCGAGCAGCGAGGTCGCCATGGCATACGTCACACCGTCGTCGCCCGCGCCGGCCAGCAGCTGGTCCATGACGGACATCGAGTCACGCACGGAACCGGCGCCGGCCCGCACGACCAGCGGCAGGACGCCGTCCTCGACGTAGCTGTTCTCCTTGCCGCAGACCTCGGCCAGATATTCGCGCAGCGTCCCCGGCGGCACGAGGCGGAACGGGTAGTGGTGCGTACGCGACCGGATCGTGCCGATGACCTTCTCGGGCTCGGTCGTCGCGAAGATGAACTTGAGATGCTCCGGCGGCTCCTCGACCACCTTCAGCAGGGCGTTGAACCCCGCCGATGTGACCATGTGCGCCTCGTCGATGATGTAGATCTTGTAACGACTCGACGCGGGCCCGAAGAACGCCTTCTCCCGCAGATCACGGGCGTCGTCCACGCCACCGTGCGATGCGGCGTCGATCTCGATGACATCGATCGATCCCGGCCCGTTGCGCGCGAGATCCCGGCAGGACTGGCACTCCCCGCACGGCGTCGGTGTGGGGCCCTGCTCACAGTTCAGACAGCGGGCGAGGATCCGCGCGCTGGTCGTCTTCCCGCAGCCTCGCGGACCGCTGAACAGGTACGCGTGATTGACCCGGTTGTTCCGCAGGGCCTGCTGCAGCGGGTCAGTGACATGCTCCTGCCCGATGACCTCGGCGAACGACTCGGGGCGGTAGCGGCGGTACAGCGCAAGGGACGACACACATACGAGGTTATCGGGGCGGACCGACAACCGGTCCCGGACCGGGAACACCACCGGGGAAGGAGCGGCCGCGCCGGGGAACGAGCGGCCGCGGCGGCTCGCGAGCCGCGGGAATCGACGCCACGGACCCGAACACGCAAGGGCCCCCCACGCACCCGCCAGAGCCAACCTACCCTTGCTGCCTTCCGGCCCTGGGGGAGTTCAGTCAGATAGCGCCACGTGAGGGGCTGATGCCTACCTTAGCCGATCCCCACCCCGTCGAGTCCACCCGCCCGCCCTCCCGACCCCTCCCCGGGGAACGGGTTCGCGAGCACTCCTCAACGTCTTGTATTGTTTGCCGCGGAGGATTCGCCTAGTGGCCTAGGGCGCACGCTTGGAAAGCGTGTTGGGGGCAACCCCTCACGAGTTCGAATCTCGTATCCTCCGCCAGTGCCTCACCGGGCACGTTGTCGAAGGGCCCCGCAGCTTGCTGCGGGGCCCTTCGACGTATCGCCCGGCAGTCCCGGATTCCGGAGGAGACCTTCTCCGTCCCGGTGGACCACTGGTCGGCCCGACCGGACTCGGTGAGAACGAGGTCGATGCGGCGCGGATTTCGCCGCCTCCCGATTCGCGCTCCCGATGGTCACAGCTGCTGCGTGCGCATCCCTCCGTCGCAAGTACCCCCGAAGTCCACTTTGATCCGTTTACGAGAACATTGTGGAGGAATCAGGTGGATAGAGCTATTCAGCCGCCGTGGCCTCACCGTGCACAGCTGCACCTCTGGCCCCTGCGGTTCCCCTCAAGCGAGAAAGGACGCAGGTCATGGCAACAACACAAGCACCCGAGCGCACCCTGAACGCCCTCGCGCATGGCGAGCACCCCGTCTTCGAGCAGCTCGCACAGATGACCATCGAGACGCTGCCCAACTCCGGCCTGGACGAACGCACCTACCACCTCGTGCGGCTGGCTGCGCTCATCTCCATGGACGCCGCCCCGGCCTCGTACCTGGCCAATCTCAGTGTGGCGAAGGATGCCGGCCTGACCGCCGAGGACGCCAAGGCCGTGTGCGTGGCGATCGCACCGATCGTCGGCAGTGCGCGGGTGGTCGACGCGGCAGGCAGCGTTCTGCGCGCCCTCGGCTTCGCCGCGGGCATCGATGAGCAGGGGGTGTGAACAGCACCGACTGACGATCGACCACACCGAGGACGAGTTCCGGCGCGCCAGGGCGCAGATCCTGCGCCGAGTCCCCCTGCGTCAGGGAGCAGGTGAACCACCCTGACTCCCGACCCGGGTGACGGGCACGCGTCCCGAGCGACGGGCAGTACGGCGGGAGCATCATGAACGCACCATCCAATTTTGCGACGCCTCATGGGCCGGCCGGCCCCGATGACGCGCTGGCCGATCTGGGCGGCTCATGGACGTGGACACTCGGGATCGCACTGGTGACCCTGGCGGCAGGGATCGTCGTGCTCGTCTGGCCGGACGAGACACTGCACGCCCTGGCGGTCGTACTGGGCCTCTACCTGCTCATCTCGGGTGCCTTCCGCTTCGTCGCGGCCTTCTCCCGGGACAGCGAGGGCAGCATCACGGCGATGCGGGCGCTGGTTGCCGTACTGGCCATCCTGGCGGGCGTCCTGTGCTTGCGACACCCGCTGCAGACCACCGCGCTGCTGTCGCTCATCCTCGGCGCCTACTGGCTGGTGTCGGGCCTGCTTGTGGCCTTCCTCGCCGGCTGGGGACGCGAGATGCCGCATCGGGGGCTGGCCTTCGCCCTGGCCGCCCTCGGGATCGTGGCCGGCATCGTCGTGCTCGCGTATCCCGTGGAATCCGCGGTCGCGCTGGCCAGGCTGCTGGGGTTGTGGCTCGTCCTGCTGGGCCTGGGCGAAGTGACGATGGCGTTCACACGGCGATCCGCGGTCAGGCGTTCCGCGCCAAGCGCCCGGCTGTCGACGTAGCGAAGGAGTGCGCCGGGCGCGAAGGACTACACCGGTTCCCACGTATGGGCAGCGGGCCGCCATCACCCGCGGGCCGACCCGATCGCCGACCGGGCCCGACGCGGCAGCCGGGGCGGCCCCCTCGCCCCCGTATCCCTGCTGATGCGGGGGCGACAGCCGTCAGCCCTGAGCTCCTCCTAGTCGTCGTCCTCCCCATGACCATGCTTCCGCTTTCCGTGCCCCTCCTCCTGCTCGTCGCCCCAGGTGTCGGCGGGGGACGCGGACGGGGTGAACTCGGGGGACGTCGTGGCAGGGGCGGTGGCGGAAGTGTCCGCTGAGGGGGATGTCGTGGCACCCGGGGGTTGGGGCTTTCCGCCGTCAGGGGAGAACAGCCCCATGCCCAGCAGTGTGGAGGCAATGAAGACACCGAGTCCGGCGATCGCGACAGTCAGCATCCGGTGCCGCCGCATGAGCGCCCGCACGCCTACGGGCATCGATCGGACCTGAAGTGCCGCGGGCCGCTGCCCCTGCGGGGCCCGGTGTCGCCGATCCGCGGTGATCGGCTGATGCGTGGTGCGGGGCAGCGCATACCCCGTGGCCGTACCCGCCTCACGGGAGGTGGGCATCGGGTACGCGCCCTCGCTCCAGGCCGGACCGCTGAACCAGTCGGCGACATCCCGTGCGCTGGGGCGGTCCTCGGGCTGCTTGGCCAGCATCCGGAGCAGCTGCTCCTCGAACGCGCCGGGCAGCTCCGGGCGTCGCAGCGAGGGAGGCGGTGGCGGAGCGGTGACGTGCAGGTGGAGCAGGGCCGCCGCGTTGTCCGCCCGGAAAGGCGGTTCACCCACCAGCAGTTGATAGAGGACGCAGCCGAGGGCGTAGACGTCGGAGGCGGGTCCGGCAGGCCGGCCGAGCGCTCGCTCGGGGGCGAGGTAGAGGCTGGTGCCCACGATCTGACCGGCGCCGGTGAGGGCGGTCGATGCCTCGTCGACGAACCGGGCGATCCCGAAATCACCGATCTTGACCGTCCCGCCGGCATCCTGCATCAGGTTGCCGGGTTTGATGTCGCGGTGGATCACACCCTGCCGGTGGGCCGCGGCCATGCCGGCCGCTATCTGACCGGCGACGCCAGCGACCCGTTGCGGACCGAACGCCCCGGTCGCCGCCAGGACCTGGGCCAGGCTCTCCCCGTCGACCAGTTCCATGACGAGGTACAGACGGTTGTTCCAGGAACCGAAGTCGAACACCGTGACAACGTTGGGATGGTTCAGCTTTGCGGCTGTCTGCGCCTCCAGGCGAAAGCGTGCGGTCGCCTGCTCGTCGGCTCCGCCGTCAAGCATCAGCTTCACCGCCACCGGGCGGCCCAGCACGGCGTCCGTGGCCCGCCAGACCTCCCCCATCCCCCCACGGCCGATCTCTGCTTCCAACCGGTATCGATCCGCCACCAGCACTCGCAGACCACCCTCAGTTTCGTTCAGTCATCCCGCAGCCGCCCGGACAGGCTCTCTCCGGCTCGGACCCGAGCCGGGCACCAGCGTAATGATCTTCGCAGGCCGCCCGGCTCCGTCGGGTGATCGCGCCGTCCTCGCGCGGAAAACTCCCCCCTCATTTGTCACTCTCATGCCATACGCTGCCCGATAGCAGCCGCGCCCCGCGCGTCACCGCACGTCCGCGGTCATGCCCGGGTGCTGCGCGGCGCTCTCAACTCCCGGTCATCCACCGGGTTTTCCTGTGGGGGTACAACACTGTGCGCACGCGCAGCATCTCGACCGCGACAGCGCTCGCGGTCCTCTTCAGCTCGGCGGTACTGAGCGTCGCCGCGTCCGGATCCGCCTCGGCCGCCTCCGCCGCCGTCGCCTCGCCCGGTGGCATCGTCGCGGACGGCGCCCTCAAGCGGGTCTTCGTCGGCGACCGCTCGGCCGGGAAGATCCTGGTCGCCGACTACACCGGCGCCCTCGTCGGGTCGGTGGGCGGCATCAGCGGGGTCTCCGGTCTGGCGGTGTCCGACGACGGCGCCACCCTGTATGCGGCCGCGGAGGGCAGCCACGAGATCGTGGCCCTCGACGCGGACACCCTCGACGTCCAGGCCCGCTACGCCGTCGCCACCGACACGGGCCCGCGCCACGTCGCCTTCGCTGGCGGCAAGGTCTGGTTCACCTACGGCGACCAGTGGGACGGCGACCTGGGCTCGGTCGACCCTGCGGTGGACCCGGCGAGCGGAACCGACTCGGTGACGCTCGGGCAGTTCCCGCAGCCGTACCCCGGCATCTGGGGCCCGGCGCTCCTCGACACCGACCCGTCCGCGCCCGGCCTGCTGGCCGTCGGCCAGACCGGCATTTCCACGGACTCGATGGCCGTCGTCGACGTCTCCGGCACCACGCCGCAGTTGACCGCCTGGTACTCCGGCGACTACACGCTGAACCAGGGCATCGGAGACATCGACCTCGTGCCCGGCGCCCCGGAGGTGCTGGTCAACGGTATGCAGCGGGACGCCTACGCGGACGGGAAGTTCACCGCCGCCGGCGCCTACCCCTCCGGACAGCGGGCCGACATCGCCGCCGACGGACTGGTCGCCCAGGTGAGCGGCACCAAGGTGGCCGTCTACCGGCCCGGCGCCACGCAGCCGCTCCGCACCTACGCCACCGGCACGTCCGGCACGGCCGACCTGACGTGGGCCCCGGACTCCTCACGGATCTTCGCGCTCGTGGGGACGAGCGGCGGCTACACCCTCAAGGCGCTCACCGACCCGACGCTGAACGTCCCGAGCCTGACGGTGAACGCACCGTCGACCGCCACGCGCGGCAAGCAGCTCACCGTGACCGGGAAGCTGTCGGCGACGGTGCCGCTGCCGGCCGGCGCCAAGCTGCAGGTCACCCGCACCGACCTGGAGAGCCCCAGCGGCAAGGCGCTGCCCGCCGTCACGGTGAAGGCGGACGGCTCCTACACCTTCACGGACACCCCGCCGGCCGGCGGCACGGTCACGTACAAGGTCGCCTACGCGGGCGACGCCGGGCACACGGCGGTCAGCGCGTCCGACAAGGTCTCGGTTCCCCGTACGAAGCCGACACTGACCCTGAACAAGAACGGCAATGTCTACAACTACGGCGCCGACGTCTCCTTCACCGCGCACCTCGGCTCGACGTACAAGAACCGCACGGTCGAGATCTGGGCGAACCCCTTCGGCAGCGACAAGCCCAACAAGCTGCTGAAGACCGGGACGGTCAACTCCAGCGGCAACATCTCCGCGACGGTGGACATGACGCGGGACACGGATGTCACCGCGGTCTTCAAGGGGGACGCCCGCACCGCGCCCAGGACGGTGAAGTCCACGGCGTACGCCAGGGTCAAGGTGTCCACCGCCGTCTCCAAGCACTACAAGACGGCCAAGATCGGCTCGACGTCGTACTACTGGTTCCACAAGAGCACCGACCCTCTGCTCACGACGACCATGACCTACTACAAGGGGCGTAAGCAGCGCTTCGACCTGCAGGTCTACTCGGGCGGAAAGTGGTACTCCGCCGACTCGGAGTACTTCCCGGTCGGCACGAACGGGAAGTCGGTCGTCTCCCTGGAGGCCCCGGGGCAGTCCGGCATCAGGGCGCGGATGCGGTCGGTGTACGTCAACGGGTCGTCCGGCGACACCGTGAACACGACGACGTACGGGTCCTGGAAGTACCTGTACTTCTCCAAGTAGGCGGTCACGTCCGGATCGATCACCTCGCGGACCGGACACCTCATGCAGGGCCCCACCGCTTGCGGTGGGGCCCTGCGACGTTCACCGCAGCCCACGGGAAGGGTTCTTGATGGCTTCTTCATAGGTCCTTCATAGGAGCGGTCCTACATTCCTTGGCGTCCGGCCACAACGGGGGCCGGACGGCGACCCAAGTGTGAGGAACCCATGAGGATGAGTTCGCGTCGGCGGTTCGGGGGCCGGCTGGTGCTGGCCGGGATGGCGTCGGCGGTGGCGTTGGTGGTCACCGGCTGCGGAGGCGGCGGGAACGGGGGGGACGAGGTCGCGTCCGCGGAAGGCGGCAGGACCAACGCCAAGGCGTCCACAAGCAGTTCGAGCGAATTGGCCGAGTACGTCGAGGCACAGCGCAAGTGGGTCACGTGCCTGCGTGGCGAGGGGCTCGACGCTCCCGATCCTGACGCCAAGGGCAAAGTCGAACTCGGCGACCAGTCCAAGTGGAAGCGCGATCCGAAGGCCCTCAAGGCACAGGAGAAGTGCGCGGACCTCAGTGTGCCCGTCCCGGAGAGCGTCGAGAAGGCGCAGCAGCCCGAGCTCACCAAGGAAGAGGTCCGGAAGAACCAGCAGTACGCAAAGTGCATGCAGGAGCACGGCGCCCCCGACTTCCCCGACACCGGTGCGGACGGCCACTTCCGCGACGTCACATGGGATTCGACATCGGCGGGTGCCAAGCGGGCCACACGCGCCTGCGCCTCGATCATCGGCGTCCCCGACGACGCGCCCACACCCCAGGGCTGACGGGACGAGCAACCGTGGACGTCATGAGGGATGCGGGCCAGGGGCGCGCAGAAGGTGAAGACGGGGCGGACGACCGTGCCGACGGCAGGAGAACGGGCAGGCGCAGGCGTGGCCCGCTCCTCATAACGGCCGGCTTCTTTCTGGTCGCCGTGGTCAGCACGGTCGGAGCCCTGGGGCTCGGCGGAGGCGGTACGGACGACAACGGCGCGGCGCCGGGCAGAAGCAGCGAAGTGGTGCAGGTGACCCGGGACACGCTGACCGATCAGACCGAGGTCGATGGCCAACTCGGCCATGGCCCGGAGGTTCCGTTCCAGATCAAGGCGGAGGGCACGGTGACGTGGCTGCCGGCGACCGGCAGGACGGTGCGGCGCGGGGAGAAAGTGCTGCGGGTCGACGACCGCCCGGTGGTCCTGCTCTACGGAAGCCTGCCCATGTACCGGGACTTGGGAGTGACGGAGGCAGCGCCCGAAGGCGAATCCGCGACCGGTGGCAAGGGCGGCCAGGACGGCGGCACCGGGTCCGGCCGGGACAGCGGCAGCGACAGCGGTGCCACGGGCGGCGGCGCGGCGAACGCCGACAGCGCCGGGACGGCTCAGGGAGCCGGGACACCGCGGCAGTCGACGCCGCTGCACGGCATGGACGTCAAGCAGTTCGAGAGCAACCTCAGCGCCCTCGGCTACTCGGGCTTCACCGTGGACGAGTCGTACACCGTGCTGACGGCCAACGCGGTCAAGCGCTGGCAGAAGGACCTCGGCCTGCCCCAGACAGGCAGGGTCGATGCCGGCGACATCGTCTACGCGCCCGGCGCTGTGCGGATCGCGGGCACCAGTGCGCTGGTCGGAGCCGAAGCTTCCGGCAACCCGCTCACGTACACCACCACGTCGCGCATGGTCACCGTGAACGTGCCCGCCACGGACACGAATTGGGCTCAGCGGGGCAGCGAGGTCACGGTGGACCTTCCGGACGGGCGTTCGGTCAAGGGCGAGATCGCGAGCGTGGGCAAGGACGCGTCGTCGTCCGGTGCCTCGGGCGGCGGGGACGCCGCAGGAGGGGGCGGCGCGGACGGCGGTGGCGACGGCTCGGCGGGCAAGACGGCCACCGTGTCCGTGGTGATCACCTTCGATGACCAGGACGCGCTGGGCAGCCTGGAGAGCGGCCCGGTCATGGTCCGCCACGTGGTCAAGGAGCGCAAGGGGGTGCTGACCGTTCCGGTCGCTGCCCTGGTGGCTCTGGCCGAGGGCGGCTACGGCCTGGAGCTCGCCGGAGGAAGCGAGGACGGTGGTGGCGGAGACAGCGGACCCAGCCGCTTCGTGCCCGCGAAGACCGGTCTGTACGCGGGAGGCAAGGTCGAGGTGAGCGGCCCCCGGGTCCACGAAGGCATGAAGGTGAGGATCCCCAAGTGACCTCGCCTCCCGGCATGCCCGACACCCCCGTCGTCGAGTTCGCCGCCGTGTCCAAGACCTACCCCGGCCGTGTCTCGGCGGTCAGCGGGGTCGACCTGACCATCCCGTACGGAGAGCTGGCCTGTGTCGTCGGCCCTTCCGGGTCGGGCAAGTCGACGATGCTGCATCTGATGGGCACCCTGGACAGGCCGTCCAGCGGCCGGATCGCCATTGACGGTCACGAGATCGCCGAGCTGTCCGACCGTGAGGTCTCCGCGCTCCGTGCACAGCGGATCGGCTTTGTCTTCCAGCAGTTCCACCTGGCCGTGGGGGTACCGGTGCTGGACACGGTCGCCGACGGCCTGCTGTACGCGGGCGTGCCCCTGCGGGAACGCCGGCGCAGGGCCGCACGGGCACTGGCCCGGGTCGGGCTCGACCACCGGCTCGACCACCTCCCCCACCAGCTTTCCGGAGGTGAACGGCAACGGGCCGCGGTCGCCCGCGCGGTGATCGGTGAACCGGCCCTGCTGCTCGCCGACGAACCCACCGGCAACCTCGACTCGGCCTCCGGCGCGGCGGTCCTGGAGCTGCTGCGGGAGTTGCATGCGGCCGGCACCACGGTGGTGGTCATCACGCACGACCGGGAGATGGCCGAGGCGTTTGACCGGAAGGTGGAAATGCGCGACGGCCGGATCGTGGCCGACAGCGGTCTCCCTCCGGCGGTCGGCACCGGAGTGCTGACATGAGCCGCAGGCGCCGGGCAGCCGTGCTGCGCCCCGCCCGGCTGCGCCCCGCCGACATCGTCCGGCTCGGCGGGACCGGGCTGCGGACCCGGCCGCTGCGTGTGTTCCTGTCCGCGCTGGGCATCGCGATCGGTGTGGCGGCGATGGTCGCCATCGTCGGCATTTCCAGCTCCAGCCGCGCCGAGGTCGACCGCAAGCTCGACCAGCTGGGCACCAACATGCTGCGCGTCGCCCCGGGCCAGACCCCCGAGGGCGAAACGACCCGTCTCCCCAAGGAAGCGGTGCCCATGATCGGGCGTATCGGCCCGGTGCAGCAGGTGGCGGCGACCGGCACGGTCAAGGGCGCCGCGGTCTACCGCAACGAGCATGTGCCGGTCGGGCGGACCAGCAGTGTCGAGGTCGCGGCAGCCGGATCGCAGCTGCTGCCGGCGATCGGCGGAAAGGTGCGTGCCGGCCGGTGGCTCGAGTCGGCGACCGAGGAGTATCCGGCCGTGGTGCTCGGCGCTCAGGCGGCCCGGCGGCTCGACGTCTATACGCCGGGGACGCGGCTGTGGCTGGGCGGAAAGTGGTTCTCCCTGGTCGGAGTGCTCGAACCGATGCCGCTGGCGCCGGAGGTCGACAGCTCGGCACTGGTCGGCTGGAAGGCCGCGGAGACGTATCTGGGCTTCGACGGCCACCCGTCGACCGTCTATGTGCGCGCTCGGGACGACCAGGTGGCGGCGGTGCGGGGTGTGCTCGCGGCGACGGCGAACCCCGAGAAGCCGAGTGGCGTGCTGGTCTCCCGGCCCTCCGACGCGCTGGCCGCACGGGAGGCCACGGAGTCGGCGCTGACCGGACTGCTGCTCGGACTCGGCGGGGTCGCGCTCCTGGTGGGCGGGGTCGGCGTCGGCAACACCATGGTCATCTCGGTGCTCGAACGCCGCCCGGAGATCGGCCTGCGCAGGGCACTCGGCGCCACCAGCGGTCAGATCCGCGGCCAGTTCGTCTCCGAATCGCTGCTGTTGTCCGCACTGGGCGGGCTCGGCGGAACGGTCCTCGGCACAGCCATCACCGCCGGGTACGCATACGTACGGCAATGGCCGACCGAGGTACCGGTGTGGGCGGCGGCAGCCGGGATCGCCGTCACACTGCTGATCGGGGCGATCGCCGGGCTCTACCCGGCGGTGCGGGCCGGACGCCTGGCGCCCACACAGGCGCTCGCGGGGTCCTGACCGGGCCGCACCGCCCGGGCCGGACAGGTCAGTGCGCGTCCGCCGGAGTCGTGGAGAGCACGACGGTGAAGGTCGTCCCGACACCCACCGTGCTCTCCACATCGATCGTCCCCCGGTGATCGGTCACGATCTGCCGGGCGATGGAGAGTCCCAGGCCACTGCCGCCGGTGGCGCGGCCCCGGGCCGCATCCGCCCGCCAGAACCGGTCGAAGAGGTGGGGCAGATGCTCGGCCGGTATCCCCTTGCCGGTGTCCCGCACCTGAAGGACCGCCGAGTCGCCGTGCCGGACCAAACCCAGCGTCACGGTGCCGCCCGGCGCCGTGGCCCGTAGCGCGTTGCCGACGAGATTGCCGACGACCTGACGCAGCCGGTCCGTGTCGGCGTCCACGAACACCTGCTGCGGCGCCTCCAGCTGAAGGACCACGCCGGCTGTTTCGGCCTGGGCCCGATGGGCCGTACGACAGGTCTCCAGGACGTCGCGCAGATCGACAACAGCGTGGTGGTAGGTGAGCGCACCGGCCTCGGCGAGCGCCAGGTCCTGCAGGTCGTCCACGATCCGCTGCTGCAGCATCGCCTCCTCGTGGAGGGAGTCGAGCAGTTCGGGGGTCGGCTCGACGAACCCGTCCTGCAGCGCTTCCAGATAGCCGCGCAGATTGGCCAGCGGGGTACGCAGCTCGTGTGCGATGTCGCCGGTGAGGCGACGCTGGCGCTCCTCGCCGGCCTGGACGGAGTCGGCCATCCTGTTGAAGGCGCGCCCGAGTTCGGCGATCTCGTCCCGGCCGGAGACGGGAACCCGCCGCTCCAGATCTCCTTCCCCCAGCCCCCGGGCGGCCAGGGTCAGGGCGCGTACCGGGCGCAGCACGGCCCTGCTCAGGAGCAGCCCGCCGAGGATGACGGCAAGGCTGACGCCCACCGCGACGACCACCGTGGGCGCGGCGGCCAAGGTGGGCGGCGACTCGTCCCGTACGCCGAGGCGGACCTGAAGGCGCGACGGCGCGACGGAGACGGTCCGCTCGTCGAAAACGCGCTGCAGACACGCGGCGAGACGCTGCTCGGACACGCACCGGGAGGCGGCGTCGTGGTCCTGGGCGGCGCGCGGATCCACATCCGCTTTCGGCTCCTTGCACTGGGGTGCCCGACGGTCCGTGCTGATGATCCGGGGGATGCCGATGCTGTTCGGCCGGGCCGTCACCTTGACGCCCGCCCGGGTCAGACAGGCCTGGTACGTCGCCACGGCACGGTACTCACCGATCGCGGCCACGGTGAGCTTGACCGAGGCCAGCGGCACCTTTCCCTTGGGCAACCGCAGCTCGGGGCGCGGGTCGACCAGGACCGGGGGCCGACTGCTCACCGCGCGGGGCTCGCGACCGGCGAGGGCGTCGGAATCGGCCAGCAGTACGTCGGACTCCGTGGTGACCCGGATGCGTTGCCCGGTGTCCCTCTCCAGCTCACCCACCGTCGGCGCGACACCGTCCCAGGTGCCGTGCTCGAATCCGTACGCATGGAGCTCCCCGGTGATCCGGGACACCTCCTGTCGCCCGGCACGGTCGGACTCGCGTACCTGACTGGTGATCTGGCGCAAGGTCAGCCACGCCGTGGCCGCGGTGGCCGCCATGGCGACCAGCATCAGCAGGCCGAGGACCCGTAGCCGGAAACTCACCGCACCTCACCGGCCCCGTTCGACAGCCGGTAGCCCCGCCCGTAGACGGTCTCCACATACTGCGTGCCGGCACGGCCCTTCTCCAGCTTCCGCCGGAGATTCATCACATGGGCATCGACCGTGCGCTCCAGGACGTTCTGGTCGAACCCGAAGACCCGGTCGATGATCTGCGCCCTGGTGAACGCCCGCCCCGGCTCCCCCGCGAGCACGGTCAGAATCGCGAACTCCTTGCCGGTCAGCACCACCGGCTCCCCCGCCACGCGAACTTCGAAGCGGGAGGTGTCGACCTCCAGGTCCCCGACCGTGAGCACAGCGGATTCCGTGCGCCCGGCCGCCTTCGCCCTCCGCAGCAGCGCCCTGACCCGCGCGGTCAACTCCCTTGGGCTGTACGGCTTGGTCATGTAGTCGTCGGCCCCGAGGTCGAGGCCGAGGAGCATGTCCTCCTCCGTGGCGCGCGCGGTGAGCAGCAGGATGGGCACCTGGGACTCGGCGCGCAGGATGCGGCATACGTCGAGACCGTCGACGTTCGGCATCATCACGTCGAGCACGATGAGGTCGGGCCGGGAGGATCGGGCCCGGTCGACCGCCGAACGGCCGTCGGCGACGATCTGGACCTCGTTCCCCTCCCGCTCCAGGTAGATCCGTATCAGTCGCGCCTGTTTCACGTCATCCTCGGCGACCAGAATGCGAGCGCTCAACGAGACTCCTCCGGCTGGAATTCCACAGAGTACTTGATTGATCGGCGGGGCGAATGAGTCGTGCTCAGGCCTCGATACGGAATTGAACCATCCACGGGCAGATCAGAAATGGCATGACCAATTCCGCACGAGGGCACCGTCCGAGATCGAGCTTCGGCCTCACCCCACAGGGCCGGATTCGGCCAGGGATTCCTCTCCTTCGAACGCCACCCCCCACCGAACACGGAGGAAGAGGAAGGTCGCGCACAAGGCCGCAAGTCAGCCTGGTTCGGCACCGCTCATGACCTAATTTCGCCCTGAGCATTTTCGGACTCGCTGAAATCAAATTTGGACATCTGCGATCGGAATCCTTTCTTCAGAATGCTCGGCTCGGAATCGTACTAGCGCCATCGCATCCCAAGTGATGCAGCGGCCACTGCTCCTCTTCCAGAACCACCTGTCACACGGGAGCAGGGAAAACAGAGGACAACCATGGGGGTTTCAATGAAGCGTCGAATCGCCGCCGTTCTGCCCGCGCTCGTGGCGGTGGCCGCGAGTATCCCGATCGCCCTCTCCACCACTCCGGCAGCGGCGTCCGCGGCCTGCGGCAAGACCGTCGCCGACAAGGACGGCAGCTCCTGGAACGCCACGGCCAACGGAGCCAACGAGCGCAGTGGCTCCAGCACCGGCTGTGCGATCAACGGCATCGCGTACTCCGGGCACAAGCTGGACTACCACTGCTACACGGTGGCCGGCAACTACACCTGGACGTACCTCAGGAACGACAGCACGGGTACCTACGGGTGGGTCCGTGACGACCTCCTGAGCGACTACGGAAGCTCCGTGTACTGCGGCTTCTGACCCTTTGGGGCCCGGGCACCCACCACCGGGAGCCAGGCTCCGAGTCAGGCGACATAGTGGCATGTCAGGGGCGGTCTCGCCGAGGTCGCCCCTGACCGCTGCCACTCGCCGCACACCTGACGTCTCATCACCTCGCCCTGGAAAAGAGGCCGCTCGGCCCGCTTCACCTTCCGGCCCGCGGAACGGGACGTCGGTGGCCAACGGGCCGACCGTCTGCAACGGTTCGAACACCGTGCTGATGAAAGGCACTTCCGTCGGCTTCGGCACCACCGTACGAGAAGACCGGGTACGAGAAGTCCGAGAAGGACCTCACACCGAACGCGACCACGGACGGCACCGAGCCTGCCGTCCCGCGCGACGGCAGGACCATCGCCGTCCGCACCCCTGAGGGCATCTGCACCCCGCCGATCGACGGTTCCGCCGCCCCACGCAGATCTCGCCCCGGACAGGTCTGCCGGCCTACCGCTGATCCTCGGCCGGCCGGGCCAGCTCGGCGCGCAGCTCGTCGAGCTGCGCATCGGCCGTCCCGTGCGGCCGGAACTCGACCACGTCGAGGAAGCGGAACAGGACGTGAGTCCCGGTGACTGCGTATGCGTAGTCGGCGAACCCCACCACCGCGCCGATCCCGCCCCGGACGGCCCCCCGGAGGACATGCGCGGTCATGTCCTCCGCGTCCGCCGACAGCCCCCGCCGCGCGTTCGGACGGGCCAGATAGGGGCAGACCATCGACGCGTACAGCATGCACGCCCGGTGTCCGGGGCCCTCCACGGTCGGGGCGAGATTGCGGTACGGGCGGCCCGCGGCCAGTGCCGCGCCGATCGCCGCGGCCTCCGTTCCGCCCACCACCCGCCACACCGGGCCCCGAGGTATCGGGGTGTTGCAGACCGAGCACAGCCGCCCGTGCGCGCAGTCCGCGCTCCGCCCGTAGTCGGTGAGTGCGAACTGGGGCTCGTCCCCTTCCCACGGGGTGATCGCGGGAACGGGATAGCCGCGGGTGTCGCGGGGCCTGGCCCGGACGGCCGGCGGCATCGGGACGCTGTCGACATGCACGGGCCATGCCTACCAGCTGCGGCGGGTCTCAGCGCCTGATCCGGGGCGCCCCCGTCACCGCCACGACCGCCGAGTACAGGGACGTCGTGGCCGTGATGAAGAGCCGGTTGTTCTTGGGGCCGCCGAAGGCGATGTTGGAGACCGTCTCGGGAACCAGGATGCGGCCGATCAGGGTGCCGTCCGGGTCGTAGCAGTGGATGCCGTCGTCGCAGGCCGCCACCCAGAGGCGACCCTCGTCGTCGAAGCGGATGTTGTCGAAGACGCCGTTGCCGGGCCGGCACTCGGCGAAGACCTTGCCGTCGGACAGGTCACCGCGCTCGTCGACGTCGAAGACCCGGACCTGGTTGAGCCGGGTGTCGGAGACGTACAACTGCCGTTCGTCGGGGGAGAGGACCAGCCCGTTCGGGCCGCGGAACCCGTCGGCGGCCAGGCGGACCTCGCCCGTGACCGGATCCACCCGGTACACGTTGCAGGACCCGATCTCGCTCTGCGCGCGGTACCCCTCGTAGTCGCTGGTGATCCCGAAGTCGGGGTCGGAGAAGAAGACCGTGCCGTCGCTGCGGACGACCGCGTCGTTCGGGCTGTTGAGCAGCTTGCCCTCGAAACGGTCGGCGATGACGGTGACCGAGCCGTCGTACTCGGTGCGGGTGACGCGGCGGTTCCCCTGCTCGCAGGTGACCAGCCGACCCTGCGGATCCAGGGTGTTGCCATTGCTGTGTCCCGCGGGCGCACGGAAGACGCCGACGGTCCCGGTGACCTCGTCCCAGCGCAGCATCCGGTCATTGGGGATGTCGCTCCACACGACCTGGCGCCAGGCCGGCACGTAGAGCGGGCCCTCGGCCCAACGGCAGTCGCCGTACAGCTTCTCCAGGCGCATGTCCCCGTTGGCACACCGTCCACTGCGGAACCGGCCGTCCAGGACCTCATAGATCCCGTTCACCACGTCACCGGACATGATTCCCCCTCACTCCCCTGAGACCGAACGCCGTTCAACGTATCACCGTATGAGCCAGACAGAATATGGTGTGCGTATGAAGAACGTGGATGACATCGACCGTGAGCTGCTGACGCTGCTCCAGCAGGACGCCACCCGGTCCTATGCGGCTCTGGGCCGGGCCGTGGGCCTGTCGGCGGGCGCAGCCCACGAACGCGTGCGCAAGCTGCGCGAGCGCGGCGTCATCCGCCGCACCACCGTCGATGTCGATCCGGCGGCCGTGGGGTGCGGGGTGCTCGCCTTCGTCATGGTCGAATCGACGGCCTGGATGGGCGAGTCGGCCGAGGCGTTCGCGGCCCTCCCCGAGATCCAGGAGGCACACGTCATCGCGGGCAGCGCGTCCGTCCTGGTCAAGGTGCGCACGGCGACGACCGAGCAGCTTCAGGACGTGCTGCGGCGGCTGTACGCGATCGAGGGCGTCAGCGGCACCCAGGCCACGGTGGTCCTGGAGACGTTCTTCGAGCGGCCGGTCACGGCAGCCGGGGCCGCGCCTGCCACCTCCTGAACCCGGGACGGGGCATCCTCGTGACAGGCGGATCCCCGTTGCCGACAAGCAGATCGGGCCGCGCCCCGAGAGGTCCGTGCTGGGCCACGGGGTCGGGGACGAGCCGGAAAGGCGTTCGAGCGCGAGTACGGCCCGGCGCCCGGGAACCGCCGCCGCCCGGCCCGACGGCGTCCCCGGACGTGCGCCGTCAGGACCGGCGGCCGAAGAACTCGATCTCCGCGATGGCCAGGCGGCGGCCGTTCCCGGCTCCGTACACCTCGTCCGTCGTCAGCCGGGCTCTGACCGTCTCCGCACCCACCACGTCGAACGTCTGCGGGCCCGCCTGGTCCTTGAGCCTGATCCGCTTGCTGACCTTCCTGCCGTCGGCCGAGGTCAGCACCACCGTGATCTTCTCGGGGCGGGCCTGGGTGAGGAACTCGTCCGCCTTCGCCGACGTGCCGGGAAAGACGATCAGCTTCATCACTCGTACCGGCTGGTCGAAGTCGCACTCCAGGTACTCGCCGACTCCCGCACCGACATTCTTCGGTGCCCAGTAACGGTTGTTGAAGCCGTCGAACGCGGCACCGGCCGGGTGACCGGGTGCCCTGCTGGAGCTGCGGAAGGCCGAGGGCGGCACCGACTCGGGACTGCCCGTCTCCTTCTTCGCGAAGCCCAGCAGCCCGGAGAGGTGCGGCAGCCCGAACCAGACCAGGGCCGCCACCAGGATCAGCGTCAGCGGAAGCGCGAGACTCGGGCGCCGCCACAGTCTGCGGCGCGGCCGGGCCCCGGCGAGGGGCGCCCGGCGGGGGCGGCGGCGGAGGATCCGGCGCCACCACGGGGGCGGGAGCTCGGGGGCCGGTCCCGGGTCCAGGAGCAGGGCGCAGTGGATGCACAGGGTGCGGTCCGCCGCGTTCTCCGTACGGCAGTTGGGGCAGCGGACGGTCGCAACGGGCGGTGCCGGGGGCGGAGTGGTCGGCGGTCCCGGGGATGGGACGGGCTGCGCCTCGGGTCCGGGGACGGGCTCGGTCGTCTCGTCGGGGCGGCGCGGGGCAACGGCGGGTGCGGGAGCGGGGGCGGGGGGCGCAGTGGGCGGTGGAGTGAGGGGTGGTGACGGGGGGACGGGGACGGGGGTGGGTGCGGGAGCCGGTACGGGGGCAGGCGTCGGGGAAGGAGCCGGGGCGGGAGCCGGAGGGGGCACAGGGACAGGCGCCTGCGGCGTCTCCGGTTCCTCCCAGTTCAGGAACGCCTCGCAGGACGTGCAGAACGCCGTCCCCGGAGCATTCCGGTGCCCGCAGTTGTCGCAGATCACGCCGCACCCCCGGTTTCCGTCCCACCCGGCTGCGGCGCCGACGGCAGGATCTCCACCGTGCGGCCGACGTGCGCCGGGACCTCCGCGCCGATCAGCTCCTGCAGCCGTACCCGGTCGAGACGGTCCGGATCCGGCACCCGGAGCCGGACCGTCACCCAGGGCCCGGCCTGCCCCGGCAGCGCCGTGTTCGGGCGCGTCGACCACGCCGTACCGCCGCTCTCGACGATCTCCGGTTCGATGCCGGTCTCCAGCCGTACCGCGTCCGCAAGACCGCGCAGCGTCCCGCGCCGGCTGTGCCCGGACACCGCGCCCCGTACCGCCGCCCGGCGCTGTTCGAGCGGGCTGTCCTCGTGCGGTTCGACCGCCACCCACTGGGCCAGCCAGGCGAGGAAGTCGTCGGGGGCGCTGCGCGGGTCGAGGTGGGCGGGCAGGTTGTCGATGGTGAGCAGGACCGGCGCGAGTACGTCGTCGAGCGCCGCGAGGAAGCGCTGGAGGAAGTCCTGTTCCAGGTAGACCGCCGGCAGCTGTTCGATCAGCGGGTGCGGGGTGGGGAGGCCGGTCACGGCGGTGCGCATGGGGTCAGCCCTCCCGTACCCGGAGCTGGTGCTCGTAGCTGAAGACCAGTGCGTGCCGGTCCAGCGTGATCTTCGTGGTGGCCGTCTCGCCGCGCTGCCCGCTGAACGGGTCGGCGGGGAAGAGTCGTACGTCCTCCACCAGGTCGAGCCCCGGCACCTGCTGGAGGACGGCGAACGCCTCGCCCGACTGGATCGGCCGGCCGAACGGCCAGCCCTGCCCGGAAGGTCCGCCGGTCAGCGGGTTGAAGTACCCGTACAGGGCGGCGAGGGCCTGCTCCCGTACCCGCTCGACGACCGCTCCCCTGCTCGCCTGTACCGAGGCGACGACGGTGACGCCCTGGTAGAAGGGCGGTTCGACGACGAGCCGGGCGCCGATCGGGCGCCGTTCGTCGAGATGGCGGGCGACCAGGGCGAGCGTGTGCGGGGGCGGGATCAGCTCGTTGAACCGGATGCGGCCCTGCTCGTCGCTGCGCCCGGCCGGCACGACGAGCAGCCGCACCCCGCCCGCCTCGGCACCCGCGTCCTCCCCGGCCGGGATGCAGTGCACCCTGGCGGCGTCCGGTGAGACCTCGCGGGCGAGCAGTTCGTAGTCGTGCGGGACGACGGCCCGGTGCAGGGTACGCAGGGTCATCGGGCCGCGTACCCGGGCGCTCTCCACCGTCTCGCCGTCGACGCCGCCGAGCGCCGGATTCCGGTTCTCCACGCGGGCCACGTACGGGATGGCGCTGCGCAGCACCCGGAGGGTGGAGCGGGCCACATTGCCGCGCAGTCCGCCGCCGGTGCGGTAGGAGCGGACCCGGACGGTGGCGCCCTTCGGGGGCACGGCCCCGTAGTGGCGGATGCTGCCGTCGCGTTCCCGTACGGCCGGACCGAACTCGACCCGACCGGAGTTGGGGTCCAGGGTGATGTGCCGGTCGTCGGCTCCGGAGTGCGCGAAGTCGTCGACGCGGCTCCAGTCCTGCGTGCCGTCGGAACCGTTCCCCGGGCTCCCGGCCGGGTCCACGACCTCCACCACGAAGTCCCCGGGGACGACCGGCGGACGGGACACGGTGAGAGCCTGCCCGGGCACGCCCTCCGCGGCCCCCAGCACCTCGTCGGTCACGGTCTCGGCGTGCTCGGCCTCGACGGTCGCGCCGATGGTGAAGGCCGTGATCCTGCGGACCACCGGCGGCGCCACATAGGTCGGTTGGCCTGCGGCGGCCTCCACCAGGCGGCAGCGCAGCCAGCCGCCGGTCCGCCGCACCACGACCGCCGGGGCGTGCGTCTTCGGCAGGTGGAGGATCAGCTCACCGGACTTGTTGAAGCCGCCGGTGTCGTCCTTCTCGATCTCGCAGGCCGTCCACGCGTTTCCGTCCCAGGCCTCCCAGACCAGCGGCGGCCGCAGCGGGTCGACACCGACACCCTCGACCTTGCAGTCCAGCCGGAGGACGACGACTCCGGCTGGAACGGCGGCGGACAGCCCGATGTACACGGCGTCCCCGGGTGCGGGGGTCGAGTCGAAGCACGGTACGTCGCGACCGAGTGCCAGCTCCTCGGTACGGTCGACGGCGTCCCCGGACGTCGGCCAAATAGCGAGGTGCGCGAACGCGCACGGCACGATGGACAGGTCGCCCACGGTCGTGAAGACGACTGCGTCCTCGGTCTCGGTACGCACGGTGGCGACCTCCGTACCGGCGCGCACGGTCACCGGCTCGGGCTGCGGCGCGGAGAGCCGGAACGTCACATCGGTGCGGGCCGCCGTCGGCGGGTGGAGCCGGACCCCGATGAGGTCGAGGAAGGTCAGATAGCTCTTCTCCGGGACCCGGTTCACCCGGTAGACGAGCTGATCGACCATGGTGGCGAACGCCTCGATGAGAGTCACCCCGGGGTCCGACACATTGTGGTCGGTCCACTCCGGGCAGCGCTGCTGGACGAGGCGCTTGGCCTCGTCCACCAGGCCCTGGAAGCGGCGGTCGTCCAGATGGGGACTGGGCAGCGTCACGCGCCGTTCTCCTCCTCGTACCGATCGGGCCGGTCGTGCGGGTCGTCGTGCTGCGGGATCACATAGAACGGGAAGACAAGATTCCGGGGGTCGTTGGCGCCCCGCACCGTGTAACCGATGTCGATGTAGAGCACCCCCTCGTCCGCCTCGTCGAACCGGACGACGACCTCGGTCACCTCGATCCGGGGCTCCCAGCGGTCGAGCGCGAGGCGCACCTCGTAGGCGAGCTGGCCCGCCGTTCCCGCGTCGGCCGGCGCGAACACGTAGTCGTTGACGGCACACCCGAACTCCGGCCGCATCGGCCGCTCCCCGGGCGAGGTCGCCAGGATCAGCCGGATCGACTCCTCCAGCTCGTGCTCGCCCCGCACCAGGGCGATGGAACCGGTGGCATCCGTGCGCGGCGGGAAAGCCCACCCGGCGCCGATGAACTGCTGGCCCATCTCCGCTCAGCCCCCGATCAGCACCGTCGCGCAGCCGGACACGACGGGCGAACCACAGCCGGCCAGGTCCCCGACCCGGGCGGCGGGCTTCCCGCCGATCAGTACGGACGAGCTGCCCGGTGGCGCGATCGTGGACGGCGGATGGGCGGCCGGGGAGGTACAGGTGTGTGCGGTGCCGACCGTGGCGGCGGGCTTCCCGCCGATGAGAACGGACGCGACACCGGGCGGGCCGACCGTGCCGGGGTGCCCCGTGGGGTCACCGACGCGGGCGGCCGCCGCTGCTGTTGCGGACACGTCGACCCACTCCTCTCAATTGATCCTGACCATCGGCGCGTTGATGGAGCACGAACTGCCGCCCTTGATGTCGGTGCGCTGGGTTCCGTTGACCGCGACCTGGCCGCCCTGGACGTCGACGGTGCCGCCCGTGGCGAGCGTGACCCTGCCGTTGCCGCCGTCGACCGCGACTCCGGAGCGGGACGTCAGCGTGACGCTGTCGCCGGAGAGTTCGAGCGATCCCCGGCCGGCGTCCAGGGAAACGCCCTCGGCCGCCTTGATGGAGACCTGCTCCTTCGCCTCGATGGTCACGCCGCCGTCGCTGTCGATCACGATCACGGTGCCCTTGCGGTCCAGGTCGATCTTGAGCTTTCCGTCGCCGGTGAGCAGGCGCACGCCCTGCGGGCCGTTGGCGGCGTCGAGCAGCTCCAGCTGGTTCCCGCCCTTGGAGGCGAAGGCACGGCGGTTGACCGCGCCGCTGGTCGGGTCGACGAGACCGCCGGCGCCCGGCCCGCCCGAATCACCGGTGCCGGAACCTCCGCCCTCGCCTCCGCCGCCGCCCTGCGACGGTCGGTCCTTCCCGTTGTACAGACCGGCCAGCACATAAGGCCGGTCCAGATGTCCGTGCTCGAAGCCCACCAGCACCTCGTCTCCGACCTCCGGGATGAACGCTTCGCCGCCGCTCGTCCCGTTGGACTGCGCGGTCCGCGCCCAGTCGCTCGCGTACTCGTCCGACAGCCACGGGAACCGGACCTTCACCCGCCCCGACCCGTCGGGGTCGTGCGTGTCCGTGACCGTCCCGCTGACCAGCCCGTGGCACCGCGAACCAGCACTGCCGCCCGGCCCCTGCGCACCGGAACCCCCGCCCGTCAGCCCGAACAAGGACCGCTCCTGCTGCCCGGAGACCGTGATCCACGTCTCGTAGCCGCGTACAGCGTCGAAGACATGGCGTGACGACGTGACCGTGTACCGCCCCTCGAAGGGCTTGCCCACCGCGTTGAGCGCCACCGCGCTGCCCGCCCTGACCTCAGGGTTTCCGCGGATCACGGCCTCCAGCTCCGCGAAGGACCCGGCGATCCGCTCGGCGAGCGCCTTCGCCGCCTGGTCCACCTGCGCCTGCTCCCCGTACGCCGCGTCCGTGACCACGAACCGCGCCTCGCCGAACGGTGCGGTCACCTCGGCGGCCGTCACCCCCAGTTCCAGCGTCGACGACGTGCCTGCCGGGGCCTTGCCCACCAGCGGCTGCTTGGCCTTGACGTCCCAGCCGCGCACCTCGACCTCGGAGACCTGCTCGGCTGACGACACCCCCGCCCGGCAGCGCAGCAGATTGCTGCCCATCTCCAGGACGAGCGGGTTGCGGTCGGCGCGCGCCGAACCGTCGGGCGCACCGCTCGCCTCGGCGGGCCGGGTGATGTGCAGCGCCCCGTCGAGTACGTAGGCCTGCGCCCCGGCCTCCTCCGCCAGGCCCCGGACGAACTCCCAGTCGGTGATGTTGGGCTGGGCGATGTGTTCGAGCACGGGTCCGGCGATGTCGACCCTTCCCGGCTTCAGCCCGGCGCGCTGGGCGACCTGGCCGCAGATGTCGGCGAGCGTCATGTTCTGGTAGCTCGCCACCCTGCGCCCCCGGAACAGCCGGTGCGACTCGTCGAGCCCGCGGACGACGGTGAACGTCCCCGTCTCGTCGAGCTCCACCTCCAGTGCGGTGACCACCCCGTCGAGCAGCGGCTTCGGGGCCGTGTCGCCGCCCGCACGGGCCAGCAGCCGGGCCTGGCTGCCGATCTTCAGCCCGGTCTGTTCGAGGAGCACCCGGTCGGGGTCGCGGAAGCGGAGGAAGAAGAGGTCGGGGAGCGTGCGGCTGTCGTCGACGTACCCCTCGACCAGGGTGTTCACGAACTTCGGGGGAAGCGGTGTGCCGTCGAACTCCACCACCAGCGCGGTGGCGACGCCCTGCTGCGCCATCAGCCCCGCCCCCGTACCGGATTCTCCGGCTCCGCGAGTCGGCTCAGCTCGTCGAGGGCGGGCAGCAGCAGCTGTGTTCCGGGCGCCAGCCGCATCGGGTCGTCGATCCCGTTCGCCTCGGCGATCACCCGCCACGCGGCCGGGTCCCCGTACTCGCGCTGGGCGAGCGACGGCAGTGAGTCCCCGGCGTCCACCCGGTGCACCCGCCGGGCCGCCAGGGCGCCCGAGGTCGGATTCTGCCCCGGGGTGTCCCCGCTGATCTCCTCCATCGTGACCTGGCAGACCGCCCGGATCGGCACACCGGATGTGGTGAACAGGGTGTATTTCGCCTGCACTTGGCTGACATAACCGGGGAACCCGGTCAGTCCGCCCCAGTGGAAGACCACCCACGGCGGGGATGACCGCTGCTGCTGCCTGGTCTCGTTCGTCGGGACGCAGCACGCGAACAGCTGCTCCACGGCGGTGACGACCCGGGTGTCCTGGGTGTCACTGGCGTCGAAGAACATCTCGACGGTGAGCTTGCTGGGCTGCGACCCCTGGTACTCCGGCGGCCCGGAACTCTTCGCTCCCTTGGCCGGACTCCGCTTCCACGACGCCGCCTTGGTGAGGCTGAGCTCCTTCGGATTGAACTGGAAGTCGATCCGGCCGCACGGACCGCCGGGCGTGAGACCGCCGCCGGTCGGCGGGGTCCGCAGCTCCAGATAGGCATGCTCCAGCTTGGGCCGGGCCGAGCTCCCTTTCGCGGCCGACGACACACCGGACGTACCGGCGGCACTGAAGGCGATGGGTCCCGCACCGCTCACGTCGGTCAGCCCTCCATCACATAGCCGTGGTGGGCGATCTCGATCGTCTCCATCGCGACCTTGGGCGACTCCGGGGAGAAGGACGGCCCGGTCCACCGCACGGGCACCACCTCCAGCAGCCCCCACTGCGCCACCTTCTGCCCGTCGCCGGTCCGCGCCTCGATGTGGGCGGTCTTGCGGCTGAACCCGGTCGTCATGGTGGCGAACCAGCGGGCCACCTTCTCGGTCTCGCGGGTGAGCGGCCGGGACAGCTTCACATTGGAGTACTTCAGCCGGGTCGGCAGCTGCCACAGGTGGCCGTTGTTGCCGCCCTCCTCCCGTGTTTCGAGCACCACTTCGCAGCCCAGGCCGTCGCAGGTGTTGAACGACCCGAGCTCGATGTCGTCGATCGTGACGACGAAGCAGACGCTGACGGCGGGATCGTTGTCCGAGGGAGCGGTGGCCATGGCACGTACCTCTCAATTCCTGGGTGGGGCGGTTCGGTGCCCGGTGCGGATTCAGTGCCTGGTGCGGATGAGGAATCCGGCCCGTTCGCGTTCCAGCCGAAGGTCCGCCTTGAGGAGCCGACTCAGCGGGCCGTACAGGGCGCGTACGAGTTCGTCCGTGACGGGTGGCCCGCCCTGGCCGGTGTGGCCCACGGACCCCGGCACGGGCGACGGGCCGGCACCGGCGCCCTCGCCCCCGGGCTCGGGAGCGGGCCCGGCTTCGGGTTCCGGATCCGGTTCCGGTTCCGGTTCGGGCGTCGGGGGCGGCGGCTCGCTGGTCTCGGTCTCGCGCTGGACGACGGGCTGCGAGAAGCCGGTCGGCGCAGTACCGAAGACCACGCTCCCGTCGGCCATCCGCTGCGCCACGCCGGCGGCCACCGCGACCGAGCCGGCCGACGGGACGGCCGGCGCGGCAGGGTTACGGGAACGGGGCGCCGGAGGCCCGCTCACGGACTGCCGCTGCAGGGCGGGGGGAGGTGGAGAGGGCGGTGATGGTGCCGGTACCGGGCCCCATGTCTCCCGCACGGGGACCGCCGTACGCTGCACCGTTCCCGTTCCCGTTCCCGTTCCCGTTCCCGTTCCCGTTCCCGTTCCCGTTCCCGTTCCGTTTCCGGTTGCTCGCGGTGCGGCGGACGTCCAGCGGACCGGCACCACTGCGGGGGACACCGCTTCCTCGGGCGAGCGCTGCACGGGGGCGGCGGCCGCAGCGCCCCGGAGTCCGGTCTCCGCCCGCGCCGCGTGGATGGGCAGGGGCCGGTCGGCGAGCAGCGGGGCCACGGGCAGGGACGGCGTGGTCGGTGCGTTCGTGGAAGTGAGGGCGGCGCGCTGTACGGGGGCGAGGGCGGTGCGCTGTACGGGCACGGGGATGGGCGTCATCGGCTCTGCACTGCTCCCGGCCTGTTCCTGAGGGGCAGCTGTCTCCGGCGGCGAGGCGACCAACGGGTCGTCCCCGAGAAGCGGCGCGGTGTCCTCATCCGGCCCACGCTGCACCTCCTCCGGCCCCGTACCCTCCGCACTCCGGGACACCGGAACCGGCTCGCTCCCGGTTCCCGGCACCGTGGCGGCAGCCTCCCGCTGCGCTGTCGGCGGCAGGCCGGGCATCGGCGCACCGAGCCCGGGGGCACGCCGGGGCCGTTCGGCAGCCGGACGAGGTACGTCGGTCCGCTGAACAGCCGGCGCGACGCCCGGCGCCGGAGCAGGACCAGGAGCAGGCACAGGACCAGGCGCAGACCCAGGAGTGGACGCAGAGGCAGACACCGTCGCCGTGTCGGTGACGAGGGGCTGCTCGCCGATCAGTTGCCGTACCGGAAGGTCCGCCACCGCGGTTGCTCCCGCCATGGTCAGGACGGGCGCCTCGTCCCCGTAGGACGCCCGCTGCACGGCAACAGGGAGCGATCGTGACGGCGGGCCGGAGCGCGGCGGCATCTCCACCGACCGCTGCACCGCTGATGGCCCTCCCGCCGGGGCCGCACTCGTCGAGGTGATCCCGTGCACCAGGCCGGAGGGCGCCTCCGGGCTGATCAGGTGCCCGAGAGGGAGACCGAGGGCGGTGTCCTGCCGGGTGGTGAGCGCTCCCTGGAAACCGCCCGGGTCGATGACGAGATCCTGACCGGTCACCGTCCGCTGCAGGGGCGGCAGCCTGGACGGATCGAACCGCTCCCGCCGCACTGCGTCGACGGGGAGCCCGGCGTCGCCGCCGCCCTCCTCCGTCCGGCGGCCGCGCAGCCAGGACATCAGACCCATGGCTCTCGTCCTCCCCTGCGTTACTGCCCGTTGAGGCGGGCGACCTGCGCGACGAACCTCAGGCGTTCCGGGTGTTCCAGGTCCAGCAGTTCATCGAGTGGCCAGTGGAAGTGATAGGCGAGGTACGCGACTTCCTCGTAGAGCTGGTCGGCCGCGTACGTCACGATTCCCCCAGGCGGCCACCGGCGAGATCCACCGCGAACTCCTCCTGGCAGGACGGACAGGTGACGGCGGCGCGGGTGTGTCCCTCGGCGTTGATCCGCCGGTAGAAGTCCTGCAGAAAGGCCAGGTCGGAGGCGAACAGGTCCTCGATGATGCCCGGGTGGATGTCGTCGAGCGTGCCGATCCGGGTGACGACGCGGGAGATCAGCACGACCGACAGATAGGCGGAGTTCTCGCGCACCCGGTCGTCCCGCAGCGGTACGAGCTCGTCGCGGGCGGTCGCCAGTCGCATGACTCCGGTGCGGTGGACGGTGCCGGACTCGTCGACGTATCCGCGCGGGAGCTCGAAGGTGAACTCGGTGCGCAGCGTGTCCCGTTCGGAACGTTCTTCGAAGGTGGGAGCCGTAGCCGGCGCCTGGGCCGTACGCCGCATCAGTCGAGTTCCATGCTCTCGTACGTGATCGACAGCTTCTCCGTCAGAACCGAGGTGTCACCGGCCTTGAGCGTGCCGATTTCAAGGGACTTCGGCCAGGCGTTGATGAGCTTGTAGCGCTTGATGGCGATGCCTTCGTAGTCGTACACGATGACGGCGCCGTTGCGGCGGGCCGCGGTCATGCGGCCGAACCGCGAGTCCTTGATCCACCGTTCGAAGCTGTTGTCCTCGGTGAGACCACGCGTCACGGTGACCTCCCCCGCCTTCGGACGGCCGGGGAGCTTCTTGATGGCATAACGCCCGTCGGCGGTGTTCTGCTTCAGCTCGATGACGTCCTGCTCCATCTTCAGACCACTGACTTCGGTGATCTGCTTGATGACGACGCTGTCGAATTCAAGACCGAAGGAATGCCCGACGGAACTGTCGAGATCGGGAAGTGGCACAGCGAACTCCTCTACCTGTTACAGAACCCCGGAACCACGGAAACTCCGGAACCACGGAACCCTCGGAATCACGGGGCCCCGGATCCCTCGGAACCGGGAACGGCGGTCACTCATCGACCTCGCCCGATCCACTGGTCAGCTGAGAGAGCCGGAACACCACGAACTCGGCCGGCCTGACCGGTGCCACACCGATCTCACAGACAACCTGACCTGCCTCGATGGTCTCCGGCGGGTTGGTCTCGCGGTCACACTTGACGTAGAACGCCTCGTCCGGCGTCAGCCCGAACAACGCACCCCTGCGCCACTCGTTGACCAGGAACGCCGAGACCGTACGCCGGATACGGGCCCACAGCGCATCGTCGTTCGGTTCGAACACGACCCACTGCGTACCGGCGAGAATCGACTCCTCCAGGTAATTGAAGAGCCGCCGGACGTTCAGATACCGCCAGGCCGGATCCGATGCCAGAGTCCGCGCGCCCCATACCCGGATTCCACGCCCGGGGAAGGAGCGAATGCAGTTCAGCCCGATCGGATTGAGCAGATCGTGCTCACCCTTCGTCAGCTGCGTCTGCAACGCGACAGCGCCCCGTACGACCTCGTTCGCCGGCGCCTTGTGCACACCACGCGACTCGTCGTTGCGCGCCCAGATGCCGGCGACGTGTCCGCTGGGCGGTACGAGCTGCGCCCGCCCGGACGACGGGTCGGCGACCCGGATCCACGGGTAGTAGAGCGTCGCGTACTTCGAGTCGAAATTGGCACGGTCGGTGCGCCAGGCCCTGATCTGCTGCGGAGAGAGCCCGGGCGGCGGGTCGAGGATGGCGACGCGGTCACCCATCAGCTCGCAGTGGCTGATCAGCGCCTGCTGCACGGCGATGACGGACTCCAGGTCCAGCAGTCCGCGTTCGTACGCGCTCATGAGATCGGGAACGGCAACGGTCGTGATCTCCTCGACCGCTTCCAGACCGCCGAAACCGGTCCGCTGGTCGGGATCGCCTACGTACGCTTCCGAGCCCAGCGTCCCGGGGGCCGAGCCCAGAGCGGGTGCGGGCGCGAGCGTGACCGTCTGCGGCTCGGGCCTGGCCGGCGCGGCCCCGCGTCCGGACTCCCGGACCTCGATCAGCTCGGACTTCGCGTTGACACGGGTGGCGACGTTCTCCTTGCTGCGCTTCGTCGTGACCGCCGGGTAGGTCTCGACGACCTGCCCGTCGCGCCGGACGAGCAGCTGGAACACGTCCTGCGGCGGGTCCTCGCCCTCGACGTCCGTCACCTCGACGGTGATCTCCCCGCTCACACCGGGACGTGCCTTGAGTGCGTACGGGCCGAGCTGGGTCTCCGTACCTGCGGGCAGCTGCCCCGGCTCACCGCCGCCGCCGACGCTCTCGGGCTCGGCGGCCTCGGTGCCGTCACCGATACGCACCACGTAGCAGATTCCGCCGCCGTTGGCGAAGAAGCCGTAGACGGAGGAGGCGAGATAGGTTCCCTCGACGAAGTCACCGAAGCGGCTGACGAACTGGCTCCAGTTCGTGATCAGCGTCGGCTCGTCGAGCGGGCCCTTCTGGGCGAAGCCGACGAAAGCGGCGACCGAGGTGCCCACTCCTTCGATCGGCCGGGAACCGGAATCGACCTCTTCGACGTAGACGCCCGGGGACAGGTACGACGGCATGTAAGTCTCTCCTTGACCTCTCCTCGACCGGGGAACGCGGGCCATTCTCACCACCGGGCCCGTGCAGGGGGAACGGATACTCGGTCGCCCTGCAGTGCACGGGAGACTGCCCGAAGAGGCAATCCGCGTGATCCGCCCAACCAGGCCGGCTCTGCCCCCACCCCCGCCCACGCGCGCTCCGCATCCCCGTTGTCCGCCACCCAGGCTGGCGAGGCTGGGGAAGCGGTGACCGGGAGGGCGGATGAAGGCGGTTCCGGAGAAGAACCCCGCCCCCGACACCGCCCGCGCGGCGACCTCCCGTCCCGAAGCAGCCCCGGTGGACCGCCCGGCCCCGGACCGCCCCGTACCCGATCGCCGCTCCCTCCAGCGCCTGCAGGGCGCGGCGGGCAACGCGGCGGTAGCCCGCCTGGTGGCGCAGCGCTACACCGCCCCGGTGAAACCGTCCCCGTCCCAGGCGGCCGGCTTCCGCAAGGTGAAGGCGGACGTGGCGGCGAAACGCACCAGGATCGCCGTCCACGCCCCCGCCGCGACCGAGTCCAAGTCCGCACAGGACGCGGCGGTCGCTCCCCCGGACGACAAGGAAGCCCAGGGCAAGGCGGCGAACGCGGAAAAAATGAACGCCGCGAAGCCGGGCGAGTTCAACAAACAAGCCTTCATCGACGCCGTCAACAAGGCGATCGAGGCGCAGGCGCCGAAGAACCTCGACGACGCCGACAAGTTCTCCGAGTCCGGCAAGGCCGACAAGATCAAGTCCGAGGTGGACGGCAAGGTCACGGACGGCAAGGAGAAGTCGGCCAAGGACATCGAGACCACCACCAAGGCCGCACCCGACACGTCGGCGGCCAAGGACAAACAGGTCACCCCGATGACCCCGGACCAACCGCCCGCCAACCCCGGCGCCCCCTCCGCTGCGGATGCAATCCCGGCCCAACAACCCGCTGCTGTCACCGACTTCTCCGAGGGGCCCGCCCAGAACGACAAGGCGATGGCGGACGCCGAGGTCACCGAGGACCAGCTCGCCAAGGGCAACGAAACGGAGTTCAACGAAGCGCTCTCCGCGAAGAAGACAGCGGAGACAGACTCGGCGAAGGCCCCCGCCAAGGGCAAGGCGGCCGAAGCCCAGCAACTCTCCTCGGCGAAGACGGCCGCCGCGGCCTCCGGCACCCAGGCGATGAACGCCCTGACCGCGACCCGCGCCGCGGCGGGCAAGGAGGTCGACGGCGGCAAGGGCGACACCAAGTCGAAGGACGAGAAGAAGCGCGCCGAGGTCACGGCAAAACTGCAGAAGGTCTACGACTCCACGAAGAAGGACGTCGAGGAGACCCTGTCCGGCCTGGACAAGAAGGTCGACGACAAGTTCACCTCGGGCGAGAAGGCAGCCCGCGACGCGTTCACCGCGGACCACAAGCGGCGCATGAAGGCCTACAAGGACAAGCGCTACTCGGGCTGGACGGGCAAGGCCCGCTGGGTCAAGGACAAGTTCGCCGGCCTGCCGCAGGAGGCCAACAACCTCTACCAGGAGGCCCGCAAGCTCTACGTCGCCCAGATGCAGACGGTCATCTCCTCGGTGGCCGACATCATCGGCACGGAGCTCGGCAAGGCGAAGGCGCGCATCGCGAAGGGCCGCGGTGAACTCAAGGCCGAGGTGGACAAACTCCCCGCCGACCTGCGTCAGTTCGGCGAGGACGCGGCCAAGGACTTCGCCGGCAAGTTCGACGACCTGGAAGCCACGGTCAACGAGAAGTCCGAACAGCTCGTCCAGGACCTGGCGACGAAGTACACCGCGGCCCTCAACAAGATCGACGAGGAGATCAAGAAGCTCCAGGAAGCCAACAAGGGCCTGATCGACAAGGCGAAGGACGCGATCGTCGGCGCGATCAAGACGATCAACGAACTGAAGAACCTCCTCCTCGGCATCCTCGCCAAGGCCGCCTCCGCGATCATGAAGATCATCAAGGACCCGATCGGCTTCCTAGGCAACCTGGTCAAGGCGGTCGGCGCGGGCCTCCAGCTCTTCATCACCAACATCGCCGACCACCTGAAGAAGGGCGTCGTCTCCTGGCTCCTGGGCACCGCGGTCAAGGCGGGCCTGGACCTTCCCCAGAAGTTCGACCTCAAGGGCATCATCCAGATCATCGGCTCTCTGCTTGGCCTGACCTGGGCGAACATCCGGGCCCGCGTCACCCGCAAGGGCGTCCCCGAGCAGGCCATGAGCGCGGTCGAACAATCCGTCCCCGTCGCCCAGACCCTCGCCCGCGAGGGCCCGGCAGGCGCGGTCAAGGAAATCACCGAGGAGGCAGGCGACCTCAAGGCCACGATCCTGGAGAAACTGACCAGCTACCTGATCCCCACGGTCATCATCGCTGGCATCACCTGGATCATCTCGCTCCTCAACCCCGCCTCCGCCTTCGTCCGCGCGGTCAAGGGAATCATCGACATCGTCACGTTCATCGTGAACCAGGGCGCCCAGATAGTGGAGTTCGTCAACGCGGTCCTGGACGCGGTCATCGCCATCGCCAACGGCGGTTCGGCGGGCGTCCCCAAGATGGTCGAAGCGGCCCTGGCGGCCAGCGTCCCGCTCCTCATCGGCTTCCTGGCCTCACTGCTGGGCATCGGCGGCCTGGCCAACAAGGTCAAGAGCGTGTTCCACGCGGTGGCCCGGCCGGTGAACCGGGCGATCGACAAGATCGTGGGCTTCATCGTCAAGGCGGGCAAGAAGCTCTGGACCAAACTCAAAACCGCAAATAAGCCGGGAAAAAGGAATCAGCCAGGGAAATCAAAAAACAAATCAGACATCAACAAGGTCTCCACCGAGGCACAAAAGCACATTGGGCGACTTGGGCGCGGCCCACTGGAAGAGAAAGAGGTGACTCGAGCCCTCGATCCCGTCCGAAACAAATACCAAGAAGCAACCATAACACCACACGCGGACTCAACGAATTGGTCCATCCACGTCCAACTCGCATCAATTCAGAGGCCGACGAAATCGCTGGACCTGAAAGGCGCTTACAATGAAATCTACCGGGGCCTTCGCTCCGTCGAATCCAGAGCAATGCTGAATATTTGGCGCAGCAAGGGCGGAGCCACATACGCCGAGTGGCTCAAGATGTTGATCCCCATGAGCAAGGACAAGCGCGAAAGGGCACTTCGAAATGGGTACGCGGAGTACACAGGAACGAGCAAGTACGGCACACAAGTAGATCACCTGCGGCGCAAGCATCAGAAATGCGAAACGGTATTGATTCACGGAATCAACGAGGAGAGCAAGAGATCTTCTGACCAAGCATGCACTTACATGCGAGGTGAGCTCCAGGCCATCAAAAATGAGCTTGATCGGATCGGAAATCGACTTGCCGACAAGTCGGGCTGGACGGAGCGAGAAGAAAAAGAGGTCGAGTATGATCTCAACGAAATAACAGAGAAAATATTCAAGGCCGCAAAGTCCCACGGATACGAAGCGGGCGAACTGATTCGACACCCCTCGAAATATGCAGTAGACGGCAGACTGAAGAATGATTACGCCAAAGATATTCGCGGCGAATTCTATCCAGGCGACTTCACGGCACAAACGAAGAGGGACATCCGCAGTCGCGACCTACAGAACCTCATCGACGCAAAGGGGGAGCACGAAGACCTCAAAGATCAGGTGGGCGCCAGGAGCAAGGATTATTTCTACTGTCATTGGAAGCATCACTTCGCGCACGTATCAGAGGTCTCCCTCGACCACCAGACGCCCGTAGCCCGCCATTGGAATGACGGGCACAGCGGTAGCATCGGCAACAATACCCATCAGCAGAAACGCCGGGACTGGTACAACCTGCAGGGCAATCTGGAGATACTCTGCGGGCCATGCAACTCGTCGAAGCAGTCGGGGGGAGTGAACTACAAGCCGGAAGTTGGCCCATTGTTCAAAGGTCCTGACGACCCGTGACAAAGTACCCGTAGGAGGGCGAATGTCCAACTATCTCATCTGGACAAACAGCGTCACCCAAAGCGCGAGCGGCGAGATGATTGCAGTGGTGGAGCTAAAGCCCACCAACATTTCCCAAGTGTCGTCCGGAAGCATGGACTTCATTCAAGAGATCTCCGACGCACTTCACCTACCTCTCCAAGTCAAGGATTGGTCAATCACACCCTTCCGCTCGGCTTACTACAGTGACTACCCCGAGTCCGACGACTGGGAAGACCAGTTCCCATTGTGCTGGCGCATCACTCTGACCGGACAAAGGAAATACACTCAGCATTCAGATCCCGACATCCTTCCCACATTTCTTCCCCTCACGTTCGATGGATACGACAGCACTTGGCATCCCCTGCAGGAGCCACCCGTCAGCCCCGAATGTGTCTATGTGGCCATGGGCGTGTCCTTCGGCATGCGCGTCACCGGAGAATTGGCGTCACAGTGGGCAGAATCCGCCTGGCCGCGGGCATCCGTCGAGACCATTTCTTCCACATTCAGCCGTTCCAGTGGAACACTGATCCGCCTTGACCTCGGCCCGGTGAATCTCGAACGGCAGTACTACGAAATTGCCTCCATTGATGAGCGACTTCGTGGTTTCGGATTGTTGACACGCTGGAACCAGGTGAAGCTGAGAATGGCACGACTTACGCACGGCGAGAGCTAACGCCTCACCCCCTCCGGGGAGATGGCACGGGCCGCCGCGTCCGCACCGATGAGATGTCAGGGCCAGGTCAGACGGATACCTCCAGCTTCAATCGCGTACGCAGCCGACTCCTTCATGATCGAGTCCCGGAACTTGTCCATCATCAGTGACACGCCCCTCGGTTTCCATACCTGCAGATACTCACCGAAGGACGTCCATCAGGTGATCGTCCAGCTCTGCCACGAAGTCCTCCCCACGCCATGGCCGCAGTTCTTGCCGCGCCCTCCGAAGCCGAATCATCGGCACCCTGCCCCCCGTTGCGGCAGCCGCCGTCACGCACTCGTGGAGAAGTGCGGTAGCTGCCCGGGGATCGCCCAGCCGGACTATGGCCAGCGCCTGATCGGTGGTGACGATGATGCGCTGAACCTGCTGCCGCGGAGCTTTCAGCTCCGCGGCCGAGGCCGCGAACTGGCCGTGTGCGTCAGCCGGATCGATCAAGCTCGTTGCCCGATGCATGGTCGCTGAGGCGAGAGCCCACCGATTGGTCGAGATGAGCAAGGAACTCGGGCTGGCACAGAACGATATGGCTGACCGCACGCACGTGCGGCAGGAGCACGTGTCCGCCATCGAACGTGGGCGGACAACAGCCGCCGGGGTGGGGACGATCGCTGCGCACATTGCAGTCCTGGGGGTCAGTCGGAACTTGTGGCCAACTTCAACGGCTCCCGCGTGGTGATTGCCTGAAGTGGCGCCCGGCTTTCGGCTTCATCCCGGTCGCCAGGTGATCCCCATAGGCGCCCATGGGCGGTGCTCCGTTCCTCATCGTCCTGTGGCGATGGCTGGCTGTCAGGAGTCGGCCACCCACACCGTCAGCGACTTCAGGCCGTTGATGAAGTTCGACACCAGGCGGCGTGGTGGAGCCGCGAGTTGGAGTGGGGCGGGCAGAGCACGGCAGGCCTCGTCGTACAGGCCACGTAGTTGCAGCCGGGCGAAGTGGGCGCCCAGGCAGACGTGGGGGCCGTCGCCGAAGGAGACGTGGGCGTTCGGGGAGCGGGAGAGGTCCAGGGCGTACGGGTCGGGGAATACCCGTTCGTCGTGGTTGGCCGAGGCGTGGAAGACGACCACCTTGTCGCCGGTGCGGATGCGCGTGCCTGCCAGGTCCGTGTCCCGAGTGGCGGTGCGGCGGAAGGTCAGGACCGGCGGGTGGCGGCGAAGCAGTTCGTCGATGGTGGTGGTCAGTTCCACCTCGCCGTTGCACAGGCGGCGGTACGCGTCAGGGTGTTGGGCCAGCAGGTGCAGGCCGCCCGGGGCTGCGCTGCGTACCGTGTCGTTTCCCGCCACCACGAGCAGGAAGAAGAACATCTCCAACTCCGGCTCGGTGAGTTCGGGGTCCCTGGCCAGGGCCGTCATCACGTCGTCGCCGGGGTGTCGGCGCTTGTGTGCCGCCAGTGCGTGCGCGTAGTCGAACATGTCGCGCAGTGCTGCCGGTGATCGTGGGTTGACCGGCTTGCCGTCCGGGCCCAGCACCGCAGTGCCCGCCTCGTCCGGGTCCTGGTAGCCGATGACGCGTTGGGTCCAGTGCAGGAGGAGGCCCCGGTCGCTGTCCGGTACGCCCAGCAGGTCGGTGAGATTGAGCAGCGCGTAATCGTCGGTGACGCGGGCGACGAGGTCGCAGGTGCCGTCGGTGGCCCGCGCCTCGGCGACCGCCCGGGTGAGCAGGGAGCGGGCCCGTTCGCGTACGACCGCGGCGAAACGGTCCACGCGCTTGGGGGTGAACGCACGGCTGACGAGCACGCGCAGTCGCCGATGGTGCGGTGGGTCCTGGTTGAGCATCATGCGGCGGATGAACGGCAGGTCGGCGGGGTCCGGGTCCCGGATCTGGGTGGCGCCCAGGTACGAGGAGTACGTCGCGGAGTCCTTCAGTACGTGGATGACGTCCGCATGCCGGGTGACCGCCCAGAAGCCGGGGCCCGCCGGCCAGCCGAGAACCTCCGGCTCCTCCTGCCATGCCACGGGGTGATGGTCGCGCAGGTGGCGGTAGCGGTCGTGGGGGATGCCCTGCGCGTACTGCCTCGGGTCGAAGACGTCCGGTACGGGCGTCTTCTCCGGCGCTTCGGGGGCGGGCCCGCTCATGCCTTCGCCCCGGCGTCCTCCCCGTCGGCCCGCAGGAAGTCCTCCACCACACGGATCAGGTCGAGCGGGGCCTCGTCCATTGCGTAGTGGCCGCACGAGGGCAGCTCCACCAGTTCGGCCCGCGTGAACCAGCGCATCCAGGTGGCGCGCTGCAACTCGGCCGACAGTGCCGGGTCCAGCGCGCCGACGACAGCCAGGGCCGGCACGGGCGAACCGTCGATCCGGTCGTGGAAGTCCTCGCCCGCCCAGGAATCCAGCCAGGCCCGGAACGCCTTCGCATCGCTGCGTTCCAGCGAACGCCGCACCATGCGGTCCAGCCAGCCTGCGGGGCGTCGGCCTCCGGTGGTGATGTCGAGGATGATCCGACGGTTCTCCGGGGTGTGCGCCGCAGCAGAGAAGAGCTCCCATTGTTCGGGCGGCAGGGGCAGGCCGGATGCGGGTACCGGCGACACACCGACGATCCTGCGCACCCGGTGTGGGGCGATGGCCAGCGTCCGCTGAGCGATGCAGCCGCCCATCGAGTGGCCGATCACCGAGAACCGGTCCCAGCCGAGCCGGTCGGCCAGCGCGACAACGTCCGCGGCGCCCTCGGCTGTGGTGTACGTACCACTCGCGTCCCTGGCCTCCCCGTACCCGCGCAGATCCACCACCGCGTATTGGAACGAACCGAGGTCGAGATCCGGAAGCACCGGGTCGTAGGCGGAGCGGTCGGCGAACCAGCCGTGCACCGCGATCACCTTGTGCGGGCCGTCGCCGTGCAGTCCATGGGGCAGAAGAGGCAATGAGGTCATGCTGACTCCCGTCACCGTACGGATATGACCCGGTCGGCCGTAGGTCCGACCCAGTCCACGGTGGCGGCAACTCCCGCTCCACGCAAGGGTCCACACGAGGGACCGCGCAAAGTACGGTGACCGGGTACGGATCATCAAGGTCTGAGAGGCGTCCCCACCTCACGCCAGCAGCCCCAGGTACGGCCCGAACTCCGACGCCAGCGTCAGCCGGCCCAGTTTCTGGTACTCGCGCTGAATCGCGTGGATCAGCGTCGGCATCGTCACCGGCTCCCCCGTGTCCGCCGCCAGGTACGCAGCCGTCACCGCGATCGAGCGGATGTTGCCGCCCGCCAGCTCGAAGTTCTCGGCGCAGAAAGCCAGGTCCAGGTCCGCTGAGCGCGGGAGTTGGGGGCCCAGGCAGCGTTCCCAGAGGACCAGGCGTTGGTCGGGGTCAGGGACCGGGAAGTCGATGACCAGGTCCAGGCGGCGGGTGAAGGCGTCGTCCAGGTTGGCGCGGAGGTTCGTGGCCAGGATGGCCAGGCCGTCGAAGGACTCCATGCGTTGGAGGAGATACGCACTCTCCACGTTCGCGTAGCGGTCATGGGCGTCCTTCACATCCGAGCGCTTACCGAAGATCGCGTCAGCCTCGTCGAAGAGGAGGACCCCGTTCACACCCGCTGCTTCGGAGAAGATCCGCTCCAGGTTCTTCTCCGTCTCGCCCACGTATTTGTCGATCACCGTGGCCAGGTCGACCGTGTAGAGGTCCAGGCCCAGGTCTGCGGCGATGACCTCCGCGGACATGGTCTTGCCGGTACCCGAGTCGCCTGCGAAGAGTGCCGATACGCCGCGGCCCCTGCCGCCTCCCGGGCGCATGCCCCACTCCCCCAGGACGCGGTCGCGGTGGCGGGCGCGGGCGGTGAGTTCGCGGAGTTGGGCGTGGGCGTCGGGGGGCAGGACCAGGTCGTTCCAGGTCACCGTGGGTTCGATGCGGCGGGCCAGGCGGTCCAGGCCTGCCGCGTTCTGGGCGCGGGCGCCTTGGCGTACGTGGTCGGAGGTGAGGGTTCCGCCGTGCAGCCGGGCCGTCTGGGCAGCGCTGTGGGCTGCTCCGGTGATCTGTTCCGGGGTCAGGAGGAACGGGGAGAGCAGACGGTCCGCGTCGATGGAGGGCGGGATCGCGGCTGCGGCCATGTTTCTGTACGCGTCCGTCCAGAGGGCGGCGCGGGCCTCCGGTTCCACCCTGGGGGCGTGCAGGAGCAGGGGCGGGACCGTGGACCAGGACGCGTCCCACGGCGCCCTTCCCACCAGGATCGTCGGGACCGGGGTGGCCGTGAGCAGGCGGAGGAGGGCCGGGTGCTCCCGGGACACCGCGTCCAACGGGGCGCCGACCAGACCCGCGTTCGTGAGGCGGGCCTCGCGGACCAGGGACCGTACCGCCTCCGCAGGTGTCGGGTCCTCGGCCAGCCTTGCCAGGTCCAGGCCGAGGACCTGCCGACCCGCGAGGGTGAGCGCGGAGGCGGCGAGCGCGGTGCCCGCACCGCCCTGGTCCTCGCGGAGGTAGGCGAGCGGGACACCGTCGGACAGGACGGAGGCGAGAGGGGATGGGTCGCCGACTCCTGGTACCGCTCGCCAAGGAGCCAGGAGGTCCGCCAGCCGTGGGTCCGGTGCGCTGTCGCCGAGGAGGTGGGCGGTGACCCGGTCCGGGACGCGGAGAGCGCGGCTCAGGAACGGACGGTCCAGGTCCTCGGCCAGGAGGAGCCGGCCCTCGCGGAGAGGGGACCGGGCGGACAGTCGGGACCGCGCTGCCGGGTCGGCGGGGGTCAGTCCACAGAGGCCCAGGGCCAGGCCGATGGACGGGCGGCGGCGGGTGACGTCGTCGTTGAGGTAGCCGTAGAACGCCTCGAAGCGGTCGTCCAGGTCCGGCACAAGGGCGATCAGCAGGATCTCGATGTCGAGCGCGGTGAGCTGGAACTCCCGCGTCAGTGACGCCAGTCGGGAATCGGCCGGCGCGGCGTCCCCAGGGGGCGGGGTGGGAAACGCACGGGCCGTCTCGTCGTTCAGCAGACGGGCGATGTTCTCGTCCGTCAGGTACAGGCCCCGGAACGCGTCGTCCGGGTTCGGGTCGGTGAGCTGCCGTGCCTCCACCGCGGCACGGATGCGCTGTTCCACCGCGACCGCCCGGGCGAGGAGATGGCGCAGATTCGGGTCGCCCGGGGTCGTCATGCGTCTGTTTCCTCCGGTGGGGTGCCATGCGTTTCGGTGATGCGGAAGGACATCGCGCGTCCGCGGTCCGTCGTGCCGTTGCCGGAGGACTGCGGTGCCGGGTCCCGCGCCGGGCGGCCGGGGCGGCTTCCGTACACCGGGAGACCCTTGCGGCCCGGCTGCGGCTGTGTCTCGCCCTCGGGCCGCGCGGGTACGCCTCCGAACCGGGTCTGCAGGCCCTCGTCCTCCACCGGCGGGCCCGCCGGGTAGGTGGGCGCGGCGGTGACCGGGACACTGACGACCAGGTCCAGTGACGGTTTCAGTTCGCCGCCGAGCGCGCTCCATACGTCGGCGAAGGAGCGGTCCTCCGGCGGCGGCAGCGCGATCGACATCGGGACCGAGGCCCCGATGTCGGCGAGCGAGCCGGTGAGGCGGTCCGGCGGGAGCGCCTCGTAGCGGAGGAGGCAGGCCAGGAGCGAGGACAGCAGGCGATGTTCGTCCTCCGGGCGCTTCGTCCACGCCGTGATCAGGTACGACAACTTGAAGAAGCGGGGCGGGCGGCGGCGCGCGACGATTGTGCCGCGCTCGTCGTACTCGTTGTGCAGACCGCGTTCACGACGCCGCATGTCCTCGCGGATGTCGTAGAGGTAGAGGTTGACCATGGGGGCGTTGACCTTCGCCGCCCACTCCCTGGTCGGGGCGTCGAAGACCACCGCGATCTGGCCGCCTTCGAGCACCTCCGCCCGGATCAGGGCGCGAAGTACGTCGTCGACCTCGTGGATCACCTGATCACTCCCGTGTGAGCGCGGACGTTCACGTGAGCTCGGACGTTCACGCGCGGCCCGCGAAGTCCGGTGGCTGCAGGTTGCGTTGGACGACGAGAACCGGCTTCTGCAGTCGGTCGATGCCTCTCGTGTCCGCCCGCAGCTTCCGCGGACCGAGCCGGTCCTTGCGCAGAACCGGGACCTGAACCTCGAAGGTGCCGTCGCGGTTTACGGTCACGCCGCCCTGATCCGCAGTGATCCCGATGTTCCACGTGAAACGTACGGTCTGACCAGGTGGGTAGTCCTTGCCGCGCGCCAGGACCACCTGGCCCGGCTTGACGACCGCCGGAGTGACGGTGAGCGAGGGCTTCAGGACGCGCAGCCGGTCAGTGTCCTTGTTGTTGGCCGTGCGGCGGTCGGGCAGCGTGCCGCGCACCGTGGCCCGTACGTCACCGGTGATCGCCGCCCGGTACGTCGCCGTCTGCGTCACCTCGATCCGCCCGCCGGCCGGAATCGTGCACGGTTTCGCCGCGGTGCACCGGGTCAGCGCGGGCAGACTGCGGTCCTTCGCGGCGGACGGCTTGGGCCAGCTGGAGCCGATGACGATACCCGTCGCCTTGTCGGGGCCCGCATTGGTGACGATGTAGCGGGCGCGGGCCGGACGCCCCGTGTACGTGCGGTCCGGCGTGACGCTGACCTTCATCGCCACGTCGGCCGAGGGCGGCACCGGCGCCTTGAGCACCACGATCTCCGCCGTGTCCGTACCGGTGTTGCCCGCAGAGTCGGTCGCCGAACAGGTCACCGTCGTGCTGCCCAGCGGAAAGAGGGAGCCTGCGGGCGGGGAGCAGGTCACCGGGAGCGGGCCGTCGTGGGCGTCCTCGGCGGTCGCGCTGTAGTCCACCCGGGCACCGTTCTTGTCCTTGGTCCGGACGGTCAGATCGTCCACGGTGACAACAGGGGCGTCGATGTCGTTCACGTCGATGCCGATCTGTTCCTGGAAGTCCGGATCGGCCGCAGCGGCGGGTCCGAGCGCGTCCGCACCGGGGACCCGGGTGCCGAGCAGGAACTGGACGGTGCAGGTCAGCCTGGTTCCCTGGGGTGCGTCCGCGGAGACGTCGATGTTCTCGGCGAAGTGCGCGGTGTCGCCGCTGGTGACCTGCTGGGTGGGCGGGTCGAGGCTGACGGACAGGTGCGGGTCGCAGTTGTCGAGGCGGTAGCCGACGCTGGTGGGCAGGTTGTGGAAGCCCTCGATGATCGCGTCCGACACCTGTTTCCCATCGATGCCTTCCAGCAGGCGGCCGTTGGTGGCGTTGACGATGCGCGTCGCCTGACCGGGCGTGGTGGGCGGGTTCTCCACGTAGTCGGGGTTGTCGGGATTGTGGGCGTCACCGTTGCCGTTCATACCGTCGCCGATCCTGCTCTCCACGTCCACGCCGATCACCCGGACGTTCTTGTCCTGAAGGGCGAAGATCGTGTCGTCGATGGAGTGGCCGTTGCTGGGCGAGTGGCTGGAGGCGTCGCTGACCACCACGATGACGGGGCTGGCCCCTTCGCGGAACACAGTCTTCCCACCGGCTCCGTCGGCGATCTGCCACAGTCCGTTGATCCAGTCCTCGGACGGACCACGGCTCTGGCCGCCCAGTCCGGTGCCGAGCTTGTCGACGCCCTCCTGCACCTTGGTGTCGTCGTCCGTGAGCTCGGTCAGCACCTGGAATCCGGCGTTCACATCGCCTTCCTGGTCGCCGAAGGTGGCCACGGCGAACCGGGAGTCCGGCTGCTCGGCCCGGATCGCGGCAGTGATATCAGGCAGGTTCTCCCGCACACTCTTGATCGGCTCCGCCATGCTTGCCGTTCCGTCCACCAGCAGGATCACGTCCGGCCTCGGCGGGATGACCGGTGTACGCACCTGCTTGTCCACCCCCGTGGAGCCGCCGGGGTCGACCGCGTCCGTGAACTCGGCGGGCGTCACCCACGGTTCGGGCACCGCTACGGCCGGGGGGCGCGCACCGGCGGCCGATCCGGGGGCCATGCCGGTGGCCACGAGGAGGAGAGCCAGAACCGGGATGCGGAGCGCGGTGACTGCGCGGCGGGAGGCCGGGGTCCTGGGCCCGTTCGAGCGGCCCTTCCGTGACCACGGCGCCCGCTCACGTCGCTGGAACCAGCGCACGGAAGTCCTCCCCCGCCCTCGGCCGGCCTACCGATCCGGCATACCGGCCCCACGGTCCCGTACACGCTGCCGACGCGCAGCGGTGTACGAGTCACACCCTCGGGAAGCCGCCGCTGCCCTTTCGGGCAACGGTCACCGGGCGTAAGGCGTGTCGGCTCAGATCAGCCCCTGACGCATCGCGTACGCCACCGCGTGCGACCGGTTCCGGAGTTGAAGCCGCGTCATGACCGAATGCAGCACGTTCTTGATCGTGCGCTCGGAGTAGGCCAGCTTCGTCGCGATGTCGGCGGTGTCATATCCCTCCGCCACCAGTCGCAGCACGTCCACCTCGCGGGCGGCGAGTCCGGTGAAGTGCAGACCTCGCGGTCCCAGTACCTGCCCCTGCAGCCGGCCGACCTCCTGAAGGAGGCGTCCCAGCAGATCGGAGGGGAGGTGACCTTCGCCGCGCGCCACCGTCCCTATGACGTGGACCAGGTGTTCGGGTGTCGCCTCGGAGCGTCGTACGACCCCGGCCACGCCGCACTCCGCCGCGCTCACCAGCTTCTGTTCGTCGATGTCGGTCGTGACCAATACGGTGCGGGAGGTGCTGGTGCGCTGGATGTTGCGCAACATCCGCAACACGTCCTCGTCGACCGCGTCGACGACCACCACGGTGACCTGGGGCGGGAGATCCTCCGCACCCCATTCGGTCATGCTCACTTCGGGACGGGCACGCAGCTGACTCGCTACGCCCGCCTGCGAGATCGGATCCTGGGCACGTAAGGCGACGGTGGTGCGCTCCATGGCAAAGCTCCCCCTGGGAAAAACAGCCGGGTCGCGTCGCAGCGGGCGCAACCGTCACGGCTGCAGTCATGTGCCTCATAGGTCTTGAGGCGGTCAAAAGATTCCCGTGTTTACTGACAAGGAAACTAAAACGCCGTTGGGGGCACCGAATCTGCCCGAAAGTGTTCCTTCGCGGTCGATGTCGTGAAGCGGCGGCGATCCTACGGTGCGCGGTATGAGTCTCACGGCAAGCCTCGACGCGTCGTCCGTCACCGCCGTACCGGGCGAGGGGACGAGCCTTCCCCTGCAGATCCTCAACTCCGGCTCCACCGTGGAGGAGTACCGCTTCGAGGTGGTCGGCGCGTGTGCCGCCTGGACGACCGTGGAACCTCCGGTGCTGTCCCTCTATCCGGGCAGCTCGGAGGCCGTATCGGTCACGTTCGCCCCGCCCCGCGACTCGTCCGTGCCCGCGGGCGAGACGCACTTCGGGGTACGGGTGGTACCGACGAGCGAGCAGGGCGACGCCGTGGTGCCCGAGGGCCGGGTGACCGTGCTGCCGTTCGCCGAGGTGACCGCCGAGCTGGTGCCGCGCAGTTCGCACGGTGCCAGGCGCGGCGCGCACCAACTCGCCGTGGACAACCGGGGCAACGCACCGATCGCCGTGCGCCTCGACGCCCGGTCCGGCACCGAACGTGCCCGGATCTCGTTCGCCGAACCCGAGCTTCGGATCGAACCGGGCCACGCCGGGTTCGGCAAGCTGCGGGTCCGGCCTGCCAAACGGCTGTGGCGCGGTACGGCGGTCACGCACCCGTTCCAGGCAGTCGCCACGCCCGCCGTGCCGGAGGGTGAGGAGCCGCTCGAACCGGTCGTCCTCGACGGCTCGTACCAGCAGGAAGCGATCCTGCCGCGTTGGCTGCCCCGGGCGCTCATCCTCGCCGCGGTACTGATCATCGCCCTGGTCGGGCTCTGGTACGGGCTGCTGCGGCCGGCCGTGAAGTCGGCGGCCAGGGAAGCGATCACGCCTGAGGCGGTGGCGTCGGCCGCCGCCGAGGAGAGCAAGTCGCCGAACGGCAAGGAGAGCGGTGGTGCCGCGTCGGGCGGCGGGTCCGGGGAGAACGGTTCCGACTCCGGAGCGTCCGGGCAGCCCAACGCCTCGCCGAGCCCCTCCCCGTCCGCCGGGGCGGCCGGACCCGCCGAGCCGACGAGCGCCCATGTGCAGGTCCGGGACTCACTGGGCGGCGGCGCGAACACGGGGACCGCGCTCCAGGTGCCGTCCGGGCACACTTTCCGGCTGACCGACATCGTCGTCCAGAACCCGCAGGGCGACGCGGGGACGATCACCGTCTCCTCGGGGCGGGACTCACCCATCCTCCGCCTCGCGCTGGAGAACTTCCGGGACTCCGACTACCACTTCGTCACCCCGATCCTGGTGCCCGCGGGCGGCAAGGTCACCATGACCGTCGACTGCCGCAAGGTCGGCAAGCCGGTGAACGCCCCTGCGCCCTCCCGGTGCGCGGAGTCGCTGCTGCTCGGCGGCACGATGCAGGCCGACGGAAGCTGAAACGGCCCCCCGCCGTACGGGTGGCGGCGGAACCGGCAGCAGCAGAGGAAAGGCCCCGCCGGATCGGCGGGGCCTTTCGCGTGCGCGTTCACGCCTGCGGCGCCTCTTCCTCCTCCTCCGCGCCTGCCTCGGCATCCCGTTGGACGAAGGAGCCCTGCACGTCCGCCGGCTGCTCGTCCTCGTCCTCCGTCTCCGCGCGCTGCACGGCGGGAGCGGACGTGTGGGTGGGGGCAGGGGCGGCCGCGGGGACCTGGTCGGCGGCCGGGGAGGGAGCGGACAGCACCCGGTCGGCGTTGGCGACGGCCTCCTGTTCGAACCGGTCCGAGGGGTCGCTCACCCGGATCCCGCCCGGCGCCTCCGTGCCCTCCACCGGCCCGTTGCGCTGCTGGATCACATGGGTCAGCTCATGGGCCAGGGTGGTGCGGCCCTGCGGCGAGGACGGGTCGTACGCGTCCCGCTGGAAGACCACGTTGTTGCCGACGGTGTACGCGTGCGCGCCGACGCCCTTCGCCGACTCGTGCGCCGCGGAATCCGTATGGATGCGTACGTCGGAGAAGTCCGCGCCCATCCGGCTTTCCATGTCGGAGCGGGTCTCGGTGTCGAGGGGGCTGCCACCACCCGACGAGACGACGTGGTGGACCGGGGATCGCGCATCCTCTTCGGCGTGCTCCTCCTGTCCGCTCCCGGCCCGCTGCACCATCGCCCCCACGGCGCTGTTCCCCACCGTCCGCTGGAGCACACCCATACCGGACGCCCCGACCACGTCGGCCCGGCCGGTGGCCCCTGCCCGGTAGAGGTGGGGCGCGCCGGAGGACGCCTCATGGACTTCCGCCGTCCGCGAGGGGACGAACACCTCGTCGTGCTCATGCCGCCCGTGGTCGTCATCGCGATCGTGGTCGTGACCGTGGTCCGACCCGTACTGCTGCTCGTGTGCGTTCATCCGTCAACTCCCCTGACCGCACTGGTCGAAGACGTCGCTGCTCCTGGCCTCGGACCTCCACCTTCACCGCACCGTCCCCGCCCCGTCCAGCCCGCGCCCCGCCTGCGAAGGGCAACCGGCGCTGCCTCTTCGGGCACCCTCCCGGTACGCACGGCCCTCCACCTTCTGCGAGGCACGCCGCGGCAGCCGATGTCCCCGGGCAGGCAGGCACCTTCGCGTACGCCATCGGCGGCTCCTGGATTCGCCGTCCCCCGTGACTGTCGCGATGATCGGAGGCATGACACAGAACAAACCGAACGGCAAGGGCGGGCCGATCGCCCTGCAGATCGCTCAGCAGCCGGAGGCGGACGAGTTGCTCGGCCGCAGTCCGCTCGCCGCCATGGTCGGCATGCTGCTCGACCAGCAGGTTCCTATGGAGTGGGCGTTCTCCGGCCCGTACACCCTGGCGCAGCGGATGGGCTTCGACGATCTGGACGCCCATGAGATCGCCGTCTACGACCCGGAGGCCTTCACCGAACTCTTCACCGCCAAACCCGCTCTGCACCGCTATCCCGGCTCCATGGCCAAACGGGTGCAGCAACTGTGCCAATTCCTGGTCGCGGAGTACGACGGGGACGCGAGTGCCGTCTGGAGTGATGTCGGGACCGGTGCCGAACTGCTGAAACGGCTGAAGGCTCTGCCGGGGTTCGGCGTCCAGAAGGCGCAGATCTTCCTCGCGCTGCTGGGCAAGCAGCTGAATGTCCGGCCGACCGGCTGGCGCGCCGCGGCGGGTCCGTACGGGGAGGCGGGCTCGCACCGGTCGGTCGCCGACATCACCGGTCCCGACTCGCTCGCCCTCGTCCGTGCGCACAAGCAGGAAGCGAAGGCAGCCGCCAAGGCGGCCGCGGCGAAGACGAGATGAGGGAGGGGCCCGCCGCTGTTCACAGAGTCACTGCGATCGCTGGCTTTCCTGCACAACCGTTCGCACCGGAAGGACTCTTGCGTCGTCCGGCAAGGACGCGTACCGCCATCTGCAGCAGTTCCAGGCGACATGATCGCCTCGCCGAACGGCGTCCGGCTCGTCTTCGACGGTGACGACTCGGACGGGGTCGGCTCGGGCCCCGGCCCCGAGGGGTCCGCCCAACTGGAGCGCGACATGGCGGACTTCCTCGACCGGACGGCCAGGCCGCACGAGGACACGGACTTCACCGGCCGCTCAGGCTGCGGACCGTTCATCGACGTCGGTATCCCCGCGGGTGGTACGGACACCGGCGCCGAGGTCGTCAAGTCGCCCGCCCGGGCGAAGAAGTTCGGCGGCGAGGCGGGGATCGCGTTCGACCCCTGCCACCACTCCGCGTGCGACAAGCCGGCCAACATCGACATGGCGTTCTTCGACGCCGATATCGATGTGATCGCGAACGCGGTCGGCACGTACGCGTACGACCTGCCCCGCCGACAACGTACCCGTCGGTGATCTCCCGGGCCTGTTGCGGCAGTACGCCGGCACCCTCGCCGACGCCGGCTCCCGTGCCCGCTTCGGTACCCCCCGCCCGTGCTGTCGCTGTCACTCATCACGGCCCCCATTCCGAAATGCCTGCATTCATACCGTTTTAGTCAGCATCGCAGTACCGCCCCATGGCTGCGCCCGGAGGCTCTTGACCGGTAGGCTTTCCGTGTGATCTTCAAGCGCATCGGAAATGGGCGGCCATATCCCGACCACGGCCGGGAAAGCACCCGGCAGTGGGCGGATGTCGCGCCGCGCCCGGTCCGCCTCGACCAGCTGGTGACGACCAAGGGCCAGCTGGACCTCGAAACCCTCCTCGCCGAGGACTCGACGTTCTACGGCGACCTGTTCGCCCACGTCGTGAAGTGGCAGGGCGACCTCTATCTGGAGGACGGGCTGCACCGCGCGGTCCGCGCGGCGCTCCAGCAGCGCCAGGTGCTGCACGCCCGCGTCCTCGAACTCGGCTGACAGTCCAGCGGCTCGGTGAGCCGACGGTCCGTGCACGTCGCCGCGCCGGGTGCTTTCGGGTGCATTCACACCCGGACGGGCGCCATCCGCTGATCATTTAGTACGCATCTTCACCGGGTCGCACTACGCTGCGGCCCATGAGCATGCTCACTCCCCCCGGCATGGGCGGAAAGTACCGCATCACGGGCGACAAGTACCCGCGCATGCGCCGCCCCCGGCACCGCCGCACACTGGTCCTCGTGTCCATTGCCTCCGTGGTGGCCCTAGGGCTGGCCGGTTGGGGCACGATGCAGCTCATCGACGTCTTCACGGGCGGCGACAAGCAGGCCAGCGCCGCGGACCGCAGGGCCGACTGCCCCACGCCCAAGCCGTCCACGCCCGCCAAGGCACTGCCGGCACCGGCGAAGATCACCGTCAACGTCTACAACGCGACGCCGCGCGGCGGACTGGCAAAGGCCGCAGCCGACGAGCTGAAGAAGCGCGGCTTCCGCATCGGCCAGGTGGGCAATGCCTCGGCCGCGTACGACAAGAAGGTCCCCGGGCCCGGGGTACTCCTGGGCGCGCCGACGGCCATGAACGGCGCGTTCCCGGTCCTCGGTACGCAGCTGCCGGGCGCCACGCCGAAGACCGACGCGCGCAGGACGGCGGACGTCGATCTGATCCTCGGCACGGCGTTCAAGAAGCTGAACACACCGAAGGCCGCCGCCGCGGCCCTCGCCGCCCTCAACAAGCCGGCCCCGGCGCCCTCCTCCTGCCGCTGAGGACTGCCCCGTCGTCACGCCGCGCAGCAGATGCCGGTTCGACGACAGGACCTCGGGGCGCCGGGGCCGAAAGCCCTGGTCGGAACCGGAACTCAGTCGACGGTTCCGTACATCCGGTCGCCCGCGTCGCCGAGCCCCGGCACGATGTAACCGTTCTCGTTCAGCCGCTCGTCGACCGAGGCGGTCACCACGGTCACCGGCGTACCCGCCAGCTCGCGCTCCATCACCTCGACGCCCTCGGGCGCCGCGAGCAGCACGACGGCGGTGACATCGTCCGCACCGCGCTTGATCAGCTCCTGAATCGCCGCGACCAGCGTGCCGCCGGTGGCCAGCATCGGGTCCAGGACATAGACCTGTCGGCCCGAGAGGTCCTCCGGCATGCGCGTCGCGTACGTGGACGCCAGGAGCGTCTCCTCGTCGCGGATCATGCCCAGGAAGCCCACCTCGGCGGTCGGCAGCAGCCGCACCATGCCGTCGAGCATGCCTAGACCGGCTCGCAGGATCGGCACGACCAGGGGCCGCGGGTGCGACAGCTTCACCCCGGTGGTCGGTGTGACCGGGGTCTCGATGTCGACCTGCTCGGTGCGCACGTCCCGGGTGGCCTCGTACGCGAGCAGGGTGACCAGCTCGTCGGCGAGCCGCCGGAAGGTCGGGGAGTCGGTGCGCTTGTCGCGCAGAGTGGTGAGTTTGTGCGCGACCAGCGGGTGGTCGACGACGTGGATCCGCATGGGTTCAACAGTAACCGGGCTCCCCCGCACCTGTGCGCTGGCATCAACCGCACGTTCGGAGGGAAGGTGAGGTCATACGGAGCCGGCCTTGGGGTGATGTGCGGATGGCGGACGGGGAGCAGCAGAAGCGGGACCAGCCGGCCCCGCAGGACGCGCCGGAGACCGAAGCGGAGCGCCGCAGACGGCGCGCCCACTTCCTCCGCGAGCTTCATGAGGCGAAGGCGCTGCGCGACCGGGTCCAGCCGCGCCGCGCCCGGGCCGCCCGAATGCGCCAAGCCATGCGGATGCGGACCTTCCGCTGGTAGCCCTCCGAGCAGCGGGACGACCCCCTCGGAGCAGTGTCCGCGACAACTGATCCACGACGCAACGGTCGAACTACTCTCGCAAACGCTCGGTTTCTGCCACGATTCCGATGGGCGGGACGCAGGACAGCCGGATCACCGGATGCCCTCCCGCCGGACCGACACCCCTATGACCAGTGGGAGAGTCACGGTGTACTTCGCCGCACTGCTCGCGCGCACCGAAGACGGGTGGGAAGCGAGCGACACGGAGCTCGACGATGTGGAGACCCTGTCCGATCTGACGGATCTGGCCCGTGAGGCCTCGGTGGACGAGGACACGGTGCTCGTCTTCATCGAGCAGGAGGACGCCTGGTTCGGCGTCATCCGGGTGGACGGTGAGGAGGACCCCCGTATCTACATCTCGGACGCGTCCGCCGCCGCCCGCTCCTCCTACGGGGAGATCCTGCTCACCGATGAACTGCTCGGCCGCGAACCCGGGGCCGAGGACTCGATTGCCGCCCTCGAAGAGCTCGTCAGCCTCGACGGTACGGAGGACGGCGAGCCGGACCACGCCACCGACAATCAGACCGACCACGACGACAACGACGACGACGGGCTCGACGCCGACGCCGTACCGACGGGTCCGCTCGGAGACACCGGGATCCTGTCCGATCTCGGACTCCCCGAGAAGGAGCTGCTGATGCTGCGCACGGAGGCCCTGGTGGAGATCGCGGACGCGCTGGGCGCGGCCGAGGTCCTGGAGACCGTCCGTTAGGGTCCGCGGGTGACCGCACCACCGGGCCCGCACGGACCGCACGAACCCCACGACCCGACGAACGATCCCGTACGGGACCCATGGCGGGCGGCCATGCGCCGCGCCCTGGACGAGGCCGCACACGCGGCGCAGGCCGGTGATGTGCCGGTCGGCGCCGTCGTCCTCGGCCCGGACGGCACCCTGCTCGCCACGGGACACAACGAACGCGAGGCGACCGGCGACCCGACCGCGCACGCCGAGATCCTTGCCGTCCGCCGGGCCGCCGAGGCGCTCGGCGCATGGCGGCTGACCGGCTGCACGCTGGTGGTCACCCTGGAGCCGTGCACCATGTGCGCGGGCGCACTCGTGCAGTCCCGGGTGGCCCGGGTCGTCTACGGGGCACGGGACGAGAAGGCGGGCGCGGCCGGCTCGCTGTGGGACCTCGTACGGGACCGGCGGCTCAACCACCGTCCCGAAGTGATCCACGGAGTTCTGGAGGACGCCTGTTCCGCCCAGTTGACGGCCTTCTTCCGCGACCGCTGACCCGGCGGCGCGCCCAGCCTCCGCCCCGGCTTCCGCACACACGGGAGAATCGGATTTCGACCCACGGCCTGAATGGTCTAAGCTCTCTCTCGGTAGCGTGTCCGAGCGGCCGAAGGAGCTCGCCTCGAAAGCGAGTGTGGGGAAACTCACCGAGGGTTCAAATCCCTCCGCTACCGCTTCGGAAGACCGCCTCTGATCCTGTGAAAGCAGGTCGGGGGCGGTTTTTCTCTGCCCCTGTGTGCAACACGCCGTGCCACACCCTGCCCGGCGAGACGGTCGGCCGGTGGGGCCAGGAGCGCTCCGGGGCAGCGACACACCGGATGCGGTCTCCGGCCCACGGCCGATCCGTGCGCCCCGGGGGTCGCCTTCCGTGACGATCTCTGTCGCTCTGTCGAGGCTCTCATGGAGGATCGCTGGCGTACCCGGACATCGAACCCCTCCCACCGACACGCCGTTCCGGTCGTTTCCCCGGCGCGCCCCCGGCGGCCGGACAGGAATCCCGGACAGGAATCAGGAGCGCCCGCACAGGGCACCTCATGTCACGGGCGCGAGGTAGGAGTGGAAGACGTTGTCCGGGTCCCACGTGAGCTTGAGTTCCTGCAGGCGGTCCCAGTCGGCGGGGGCGTACGAGCGCCGGGCCCGGGCGGCATCGGCTTCCAGGTCTGTTTCGGCGATGTAGTGGCCACCGCGCCCCGACGGGTCCGCCGCGGCCATCGTCTCGCGCAGCCACCTGCTGTTCGCTCCGTCCGCGGCCGGATCGTCCCAGATCGCGTAACAGACGAAGTAGGACTCGCCGAGCGTCGAGAAGGCCATGTTCCGCAGCAACGCCGGGTCGGTGGAGACGGGCTGCACCGGCGCGAGCACCAGGGATCTGCCGGAGGGGGCCCGGGCGACGGTGTCGGCGATGCGGGCCATCAGAGTCTCGTAGCTCTCCGCCGACCACAGCGTGTCCGCCGCGTAGCGATGCGCTCGCGGCCACAGCTGACCGGCGCCGTCGTGCAGCGCGGCGAAGGACGTCGGCTCGGGTGGCTGCCGGGAAAGGGCCCGCTCGGCGAACGGGCAGGCGTCCAGGGGTTCGAGAGCAGCGAGCGCCTCGTCCCGCGTCGCGGCGAAGGCAGTGGCGCCGACGGTGATCCGCGGCCCCGGCGGCGCCGTGGCCGTCGCCTCGCCGGAGGCTGCCAGGACGAGAGCCGTCTCGACGTTCGACGGCAGGTCACGCGCGGTCCGGACGGCCCATCCCGTCACGCGCTCGAGATCGGCCGACGGGAAGGTGAGGCCGGTGGTCGTGATGGCCGCGGGATGAGGGTGCAGACCGAGCCGGAAGCCGGTGACGACCGCGAACAAACCCGGCCCCGCGCCGCGGGCGGCCCAGAAGAGGTCGGCGTTCTCGGTTTCGCTGCAGATGACCGTCCGGCCGTCGGCGGTGACAGCCCGGATCTCCAGGACATCGGCGCATGCCGGTCCCCACGCACGGGAGTTCCAGCCGAGTCCGCCGCTCAGCAGGAAGCCGCCCACCGCGACGGAGGAGCAGTGCCCCACCGGGAAGGCCAGGTCGTGCGGGGCGAGGGCCTCGACGAGGTCCCGCCCGGTGATGGCGGGCCCCACCTCGGCCGTCGCCGACGCCGGGTCGACGCTGCAGTGCCGTAGCCGCGACAGGTCGATCAGCAGGCCACCGTCGCGGAGTTGGGAGCCGGACCAGTTGTGCCCGCCGGAGCGCGTGGAGACCTGCAGCCCCTGGGCGCGTGCCCAGGCCAGGGCCGGGGGGATGTCCCCTTCGGCGGCGGCCTGCAGGATGACCTCGGGAAATCGTTCCGGCAGGAGCCCGTTCCACACCGCGTCGGTCCGGGCGCGGTCGTAGCCGGGGCCGCCCCGTCGGATCAGTGTCCCCTCGATGGGGCCTGCGGGCGTCCGTTCAGGCATCACGACCTCCTCGCATGACCCGGCCGGAACCGGCTGGTGGATCGGTCAGTGGATGGTCAGGCCGAAGACGACGAGGAACAGCGCATAGCAGAGCACCACCACCGCGGCACCGGCCAGGTGGACGCGGTAGTTGCTCGCGCGGCCGGGCACCAGCCAGAAGGCGAGTGCCTTGTTCACCAGTGGCATCAGCAGCCAGGTCAATACGCTGACACTCAGCACGTTCCCGATGAAGAGGCCGATGTATCCGGGGACGCCGAGTCCGTCCAGCCAGTGCCCCTCGGTCAGGTTCAGGACCGTCACCGTGGGATAGAGCGCCAGGACCACGGTCATGGCCTGCTTCCAGTTGGGCGGTGCGTTGTCCTGCTCGCCCTCGCCGAAGCGGAACCAACCGCTGAACGCCGAGCCGACCTTGCGTACGTCGTAGGAGGTGAAATAGGTGCGGCCCTCCTCCAGCAGTTTCTGGCGGACATCAGATGCGAGCCAGTCGTCGAGGTGCTCGCGGGAGTCGAACCGGAAGACGACGACCCAGTGCTCCTGCACGCCCTCCACGGGCTTGAACAGCTCGGACCCCATGAATCCGGGTGACTTCGCCTGCGCCTTCAAGGCCTTCTCCTGCCAGCGCAGAAAACCCTCCTCCCGCCCTGGCTTCACCTCGTGGGAGATGACGGCCGTGACCACCTCCGGCGCCTGTTCGGCAGGGGCGCCGCCACGAAGAACCTCCTGCGTCGGGGATTCCTCGAAGAATTCCCGCCCTTCGTCGAGCAATTCCCGCCGTCTGCCCGAATCCAGCCAGGCGGTCAGGTAGTCCACGCCGGCGAAACGGAAGACCGCCACCCATTCATTCTCGTCGTCGGCTGCGGGCGGGTACACCTCGGCACCTTCGAACCCGTCGAATTCGCGCGCCGCTTCGTTCATCCTGTGCTGCCAGCGCTGGTACTCCTCGGCGCGACCTGCGCGCACCTTCTGCGAGGTCACAACGGTTGCGTTCTCGGCCGGCGGCTCACGGCTTGCGCGGAGGCTCACGGACAGTAGTTTAGTGGATGCATCATTTTATGGGCAAATCGGACAGTGGATTGCCCTTCCGCACGCTTGTTTCGTCAAGGGCTGTCGATGTCGATCGGAGACGTAGTGATGGAACGCAAGGAGCTCATCACCGAGGCGGTCCGACTGGCCACCGAGTCGGTGGAAAAGGGCTGGGGCGGCCCCTTCGGCGCGGTGATCACCCGCAATGGGGACATCATCGCCCGCGGACAGAACCGAGTGCTTCTCACCGGCGACCCCACGGCCCACGCCGAGGTCGAATCGATCCGCAAGGCCGTGCAGTGTCTCAACCCCGAGGCTCCGTCGATCTCCGAAGAGCACCAGAACGAGAGCACTCTGGAATACGTGCCCCGTGCCGACGGGTCACCGGATCCCGTGCCCGAGCGGGCGCGGATGCTTCAGGGCTGCTCGATCTACATCAGCGGCGCTCCCTGCCCGATGTGCATGAGCGCCATCTACTGGTCCCGGATCGATGCGGTGTACTTCAGCTGCGGCCTGGACGACACGCGCCGGATCGGCTTCGACGACGTCTACCAGTACGAGGACTTCAAGAAGCCGCTCGACCAGCGAAGGATCAGGATCGAGCAGATCCATCCCGAAATCGGCGCCCAGGCCTACGACTCGTGGACGAACAAGCCGGACCGGCACGCGTACTGAGGACGCCGGGGTCGGGGATCCACGCCACGCCGCGACGGTGCACGGTGGAGCGGGGCCGGGAAGGCGCTCCTCCCGGCCGAAGTGCTTCGACAGGGCGCTGCGGGTTCAGACTCGGGCGTGCGTGGTGATGTCGGCGGTGAACTCGGCGACGACGGCGGGGGTCACTGTCGGACGGCACTGGCGGAGCGCGGCGAGGTAGTCGTCGGTGTGCGCGCCCGCCTCCGGGACGTCGCGTTCGAAGGCAGCCTGGGCCGCGATCCGGGCCGCGTGCTCGATGTCGGCCGGGGTGAACAGCTCGCTGGCCGCGACGAGCGCGTCCAGATCGATATCGTCGCGCCGGGCGGAGTGGCGCGACCAGATCGCCGCGCGGGCGGCCGGGTCCGGGGTGCCGATGGGGATCAGGTAGTCGAACCGCCCGGGACGCAGGAAGGCCGGGTCGAGGGAGCGGATGGAGTTGGTGGCGCAGACCAGCAGCCGCTCGTCGCGCTCGCGGAAGCCGGGGATGAGCTTGAGGAGTTCGTTGGTGACGCCGTGCATCCCTGGCTCCGGGCGTGCGCCGCGTTCGGGGGCGATCTCCTCGACCTCGTCGATGAAGACCAGCACCCGCTCCAGTTCCCCGATCCGGGCGAAGGCCGTGCGCAGAGCGGCGGCGAGATTCCCTTCGTCCGCCAGCCGGGACGGCAGCAGTTCGACGAAGGGCCAGCCGAGGCGCGAGGCGATGGCTCGGGCGAAGGTGGTCTTGCCCGTCCCGGGCGGACCGAACAGCGTGATGGCGCGCGGCGGTATGACCCCGTGCCGGGCGGCACGCTCGGGTTCGGCCAGCGGCAGCACGATGCGACGCTCGATCAGGTTCTTCTCCGCCTCCATGCCGGCGACCTTGTCCCACAGATCACCGGACAGCACCCGGCCACCCAGCTCCTCCAGGAGGTTCGCCGCGGCGCCGATGGCCGATTCGGTCTTCTCGAAGTAGGCGACGGCCGGCCTCCGCGTGTAACCGGCTTTCTGCAGGCCCTCGCCGAGCAGTTCCTCCTCCGGCAGGACGTAGGCGATGCGGCGTACCCGGGCCGCGATCAGCCGGCGTTCCAGCTCCATCAGCAGCGCGCTGGCCAGGCCCCGGCCGCGCCAGGTCGGTGAAATGGCGATCCGCGTCACCCAGGCCCGGCCCTCGGACACCTGGGCGAGGGCCGCGCCGATGGGCTCGCCGCGATGGACGGCGACCACCGCGGGCTGGCGGGACGTCAGGGCGCTGATGCACTCGGCCAGAGAGAAGACGGACTCCTGGCCGAGATCCGCGGTCGTGTCGATGAGATGAACGACCGCCGCCAGGTCGTCCTCGCGGTAGTCATGGATGAGCCAGTTCACATGCCTCTCCTCGCCTCGGGTGGTTCGGGAGACGCTAGAGCGCGGGCCGGAGGACGGTCGCGCTCCATTGCGGACAACGGAGCGGCCGCAACCGTACGAACAGGAAGCGGTGCGAACGGCGGACTCCGGCTACGCACGGCAGGCTCCCAGGAGGGGGGCCACCGCTCGGGGACGACCACGCCCTGTCCGCCGGTTCGGCGCTCACAGCCAGCGGCCGCGCGTCGGGACACCGACGCGCGGGGTGGTCCGTCCGCGCTTGATCACGTCCGCCGGCAGCCCCCTCCTTCGGCCGGGGCCACACACCTGCCGAGGCATCGGGCCGGGTGTGTGATCGCAAAACCCATCGGAAACCCCCATCGGATACGGCCATTCGTGCGGATAGAATCGCCCGACTGCACAGGTGATCGAAGGGGAGGCAGGGGCTGATGGGGCAAGCGAAGAAGATCGCGCTCTACATGGTTGCCGTCTTCGTGCTCTACACGATCATCACGTCCCCCGCCCGGGCCGCGGACCTTGTCCAGGTAGGGTTCGAGGGCATTTCGAGTGCCGCACAGGGCGTCGGCGATTTCATGTCCGAGCTCGTGAAGTAGGAGTACCCCATGATCCGCCATCTGGTCCTGTTCAAGCTGAACGACGGCGTGAAGCGTGACGATCCGCGCGTCGTCGCCGGGGCGAAGGCGTTCCAGGAGCTCGGAGGGAAGATCCCGGAGCTGGAGTTCTGGGAGTGCGCCTGGAACATCACCGACCGGCCGATCGCGTACGACTTCGCCATCAACTCCGCGGTCGCCGACGAGGACGCCCTGGGGCGCTACGTCGCACACCCGGCCCATCAGGCAGCCGCCGAACAGTGGCGGGCTTTCGCCACCTGGGTGATTGCCGACTACCCGTTCTGACCTCCGCGGTCCCGGAACCCACGAGCCCCTCACCATTTCGGTGAGGGGCTTTTCCATGTGTTTAAACCAGCGTGACCTCAACACGACATTGCACGGTGCTTGCACACAGTGGACCTGTCTTGTGATGCTATGACCGCTTTTGACGGATGAGTTGACCGAAGTTGACCGCAAAGGGGTGGCCTCACCGTGCCGGCCAATACAGCGCCTCAAGTGCCTCCCCAGATCGTCCAGAACGACGATGCCCAAGCCGCCCAAACAGCCCAGTCCGATGAGTCCACTCAGTCCGATCGGTCCACACGGTCCGCCGGGGCGACCCGGGCCGCCCCGGCGGCCGAGAGCGTCCCGACCGAGACGACCGACGGCACGACGCCCGCCAGGACCCGGGGCGCGGACACCAGGGCCCTCACCCAGGTCCTCTTCGGCCAGCTCAAGGAGCTGGAACCGGGGAGTGCGGAGCACGGCAGGGTGCGGGCCGCGCTGATCGAGGCGAACCTCCCCCTCGTGCGGTACGCCGCGGCGCGCTTCCGGAGCCGCAACGAACCCATGGAGGACGTCGTCCAGGTCGGCACCATCGGGCTGATCAACGCCATCGACCGGTTCGACCCCGAACGCGGCGTCCAGTTCCCGACCTTCGCGATGCCCACCGTCGTCGGCGAGATCAAGCGGTACTTCCGGGACAACGTGCGGACCGTCCACGTGCCGCGGCGGCTGCACGAGCTCTGGGTGCAGGTCACCGGCGCCACCGAGGACCTGACGACCGCGCACGGCCGCTCGCCCACCACCGCGGAGATCGCCGAGCGGCTGAAGATCTCCGAGGAGGAGGTGCTGGCCTGCATCGAGGCGGGACGCTCCTACCACGCGACCTCGCTGGAAGCCGCCCAGGAGGGCGACGGGCTGCCCGGACTGCTCGACCGGCTCGGCTACGAGGACCCCGCTCTCGCCGGGGTCGAGCACCGTGACCTGGTCCGTCATCTGCTCGTCCAGCTGCCCGAGCGCGAGCAGCGGATCCTGCTGCTGCGCTATTACAGCAACCTGACGCAATCACAGATCAGCGCCGAATTGGGCGTTTCCCAGATGCATGTGTCAAGACTGCTGGCCAGAAGCTTCGCGCGACTTCGATCCGCAAACAGGATCGAGGCGTAACCGGATCGGGTGAACCGATCAACGTCCCTCCCAGGCGGCCTGAATGCCGCACACCCCCTGTTAACTGCGCATACGCCACCTGGACTTGTCGACATGTCACTACAGCGTGTTGCCGACATGTGACATTCTGCGTGAACCGCGTTTGCCGCAGCCCCGCCTCCGGTATTCAGGTGGAGGCTGCGTTCCTCCGATGGTCGTGGCTACCGCGACCGTCCGCGACCTCAAGGGGGTGGCATGTCCGCAGAACAGGGCAGCTCGAAGGTGCTCACGCTCACGAAGAGCGCACCCGCACCCGTTGTGCTCACCAGCTCGTCGGAAGCCATCGACACCCGCACTCTGTCCCGCTCCCTGTTCCTGCGGCTCGCCGCCCTGGGTCCCGAACCGGGTCCCGACGGAACGGACAGCCCGGAGCGTGCCTACGTGCGGGACACACTCATCGAGCTCAACCTCCCGCTGGTGCGATACGCCGCGGCGCGGTTCCGGAGCCGTAACGAACCCATGGAGGACATCGTCCAGGTCGGCACGATCGGCCTGATCAAGGCGATCGACCGGTTCGACTGCGAACGGGGCGTGGAGTTCCCGACGTTCGCGATGCCCACCGTCGTCGGCGAGATCAAGCGCTTCTTCCGCGACACCTCCTGGTCGGTGCGGGTGCCGCGACGGCTCCAGGAGCTGCGGCTCGCGCTGACGAAGACCAGCGACGAGCTGGCTCAGAAGCTCGACCGTTCGCCGACCGTGCCGGAGCTCGCTGCGGCGCTCGGGGTCTCCGAGGAGGACGTGGTCGACGGCCTGGCCGTCGGCAACGCATACACCGCCTCCTCACTGGACTCGCCCTCCCCCGAGGACGACGGCGGCGAGGGCTCGCTCGCGGACCGGCTCGGCTACGAGGACTCCGCGCTGGAAGGCGTCGAGTACCGCGAATCGCTGAAGCCGCTGCTGGCCAAACTCCCGCCCCGGGAGCGGCAGATCATCATGCTGCGGTTCTTCGCCAACATGACCCAGTCGCAGATCGGCGAGGAGGTCGGCATCTCGCAGATGCACGTCTCACGCCTGCTGACCCGGACGCTCGCCCAGCTCAGGGAGGGACTCATCGCCGACTGACCCACGCGCAGTCGTGCGAGGGTTCCGATTTGACGGACCGTCAGCCACACTGGCGCGATGCGACGTCAGACATTCGGCTCGACCGGCCGCCGGGGCACCGTGATCGTCGCCTCGGCGGCCGTGCTGTGCCTGGGCGGAGCACTCGCCGCCTGCGGCGCCGGGGCGGGCGACAGAGGCGGCTATGCGGCAGTCGGCGCGGCGGGCAGCGGACCGGAGGAGGCGCCCGAGGGTGCGGTCGCACCTTCGGGCAGGGTGACGCTGATTCCGCTGGACGGGGAGGGCGACGGGGGCAAGGAGCCGAAGCCGGGCTCCTCCGCGGCAAGCGGTGACACCGGCGGTACGGGGGGCACGGGCAGTGGTGCCGGCGGTGGCGCGGCCGACCTCACGAGCGGCGGTGCGCAGCCCTCCAGCGGATCCGGCGGCACCACCGGGGGCGCTGCGGGCTCCGGGGGCGATACGGGCTCCGGGGGCAGTACAGGCGGCAGCGGTACCGGTGGCACGGCCACGGGCGGCGCGGGGGGCGGCTCCGCGACTCCCACGACCCCGTCCGTACCGGGGTCCACCGCACCCGCGGCACCTGCCGTCCTGACCCTGGGCTCACCCGAGCGGGAGGCGGCCGATCACCGCTGGTGCGAGAAGGTGACTGTCGAGTTCCGCAACACCGGCGGCTCACCGGCCCGGTCGGGAACGGTCACCTTCGCCACGCACATCATCGGCGGGCTCGGGATCGACTGGGCGACCGTGGAGACGACCGCGCCGCTGCCCGCGCCGATCGACGCGGGAGCGGCGCGGGAGAAGACGTACACCGTCTGCGTGGACGCCTGGCGGGTGCCCCTGGGCATGCATGTCGAGACCCGGGACGTCACCGCCGTCTGGAAGTGACGGACGGGAAGGGCGGGGTCGGGTCAGCTGAGCGCGAGCCAGGCGACCGCGCCGAGGATGACGATCACCGCGACGACGGCGACGATCACTCCGGTCTTCGGTCCGGACGACGCGGCCGGCTGCTGCCGGCGCTGCGGCTCGCCCTCGTCGACGAAGGCGCGGAACATCTGGGTGCTGCCCGCGGGGTCGTAATTGCCCTCGGGGCCCTGGGGGTTGCCATTTACCGGCGGCTGATTACGCATGAATGCATTCCCACTCGATCGGGTGAAGTACTCGTCGGATACTGCGATATGAAGCCTGTGGAACTGTAGCGTCGTCACGTGGGAAAGGATCCTGCGGCCAACGCTCAACCCCTCTCGCACCAGGGCCTCTGCCCGCCACGGACTGGATCACGCGCGTGACGCGTGCCGCCACCGGGGCGCGAAAGCGGAGAATCAGGTCACCCAAGACCGTTCGGGATGGCCCGTCAGACGCACAGCACCTCGCACCGGGCGCCAAGGAGCGGTTGTGTGCCATGGGTGAGGACCCTAGCGGTCCGACGGCGCCTTATGCCCCTACGGGGCGACGGCCGGGCCCCGAGTAGCGCTCGGGGCCTACTGCCGTTTCGGGGCCACCGTCCATACATCGCCGGTGCCGGCTCCACGCCCGCAGGGCGCACCCCACCGTCGGCATGTGGCACGAGACACACGTCCACGAAATCCGCCCGGCGCAGCCTGGGCCCTTGACTCGAACCCGACGCATCCTTTTGCGTTCCTTTACTCCTGCAAGCTGATTTTCGTTTGCCTGCAGCAACCAATGAATCTATGGTTGCCCTAAGCAACAAGATGCAGTGACAACCGTCTGGGGGTCCCGTGGCCGCACGGAGTCAGTACGAGGAACTGGCCCGGCAGCTCAGCGCCATCGGGGCCGTCAAACGCGGACTCTCGCGCATCCTCCCTGCTGAATGCCCTGGCGGATCCGCCGCGGTACTGGCGCTGCTCAGCCAGCACGGCGAAATGCGGATCAGCAGACTGGCCGAGCTGATGGCCGTCGACATGTCGGTCACCAGCCGACATGTCGCCCACGTGGCCGAGCGCGGCTGGATAGAACGGTCTCCGGACCCGGCGGACAAGCGGTCCCGCATCCTGCGGCTGACCCCCGCGGGCAACGCGGTACTCGGTGACCTGAACCGGCGGACCACCGAAATGTTCGCCCACAACCTTCAGGAATGGTCCGACGACGAGGTCGGACAGCTCAACACGTTGTTGGCCCGGCTGCGTGACAGTTTCGCCTGTCGCGGTTCCGGTGGGTGCGCCCCCGGAAGGCACAGCCACGAGTGCCGCACGCGGCCCGCCGACAGCGACGACGACTCGCACACCCGTACACCCGTGTAACAGAAGCAAAGCAAAGGAACTCAATGGCTACGACCACACCAACCGGTGTGCGGGGCGGCCACGCCAAGCACGGAGGAAGCCCTTCCTCCGACGGCGCGCCGATGACACACCGGCAGATCATGGAAGCACTGGCCGGGCTGATGCTCGGCATGTTTGTCGCGATCCTGTCGTCGACCGTCGTCTCCAACGCTCTCCCCGAGATCATCTCGGACCTCGGTGGCGGCCAGTCCGCGTACACCTGGGTCGTCACGGCCTCGCTGCTCGCGATGACCGCCACCACTCCTCTGTGGGGCAAGCTCTCCGACCTGTTCAGCAAGAAGCTGCTGGTCCAGATAGCGCTCGTCATCTACGTCCTGGGCTCGGTCGTCGCGGGTCTGTCGACCAGCAGCGGCATGCTCATCGCCTGCCGTGTCGTCCAGGGCATCGGCGTCGGTGGTCTCTCCGCCCTCGCCCAGATCGTGATGGCCGCAATGATCGCCCCGCGCGAGCGCGGTCGCTACAGCGGATACATCGGTGCGGTGTTCGCCGTCGCCACCGTCGGTGGTCCGCTGCTCGGCGGAGTCATCACCGACACCAGCTGGATGGGCTGGCGCTGGTGCTTCTACGTCGGTGTGCCGTTCGCCGTCATCGCGCTGATCGTGCTCCAGAAGACCCTGAAGCTCCCGGTCGTCAAGCGTGAGGTCAAGGTCGACTGGACCGGCGCGTTCTTCATCAGTGCCGCCGTCTCGCTGCTGCTGCTCTGGGTGACCTTCGCGGGCGACAAGTACGACTGGCTGTCCTGGCAGACCGGCGTGATGCTCGCAGGTTCCCTGATCCTCGCCCTGCTCTTCGTCTACACCGAGTCCCGGGCCAGCGAGCCGATCATCCCGCTGCGCCTCTTCCGCAACCGCACCATCACGCTGGCCTCGCTGGCCTCGCTGTTCGTCGGTATCGCGATGTTCGCGGGCACGGTCTTCTTCAGTCAGTACTTCCAGCTGGCGCGGGGCAAGTCGCCGACGATGTCCGGCGTCATGACGATCCCGATGATCGCGGGTCTGTTCATCTCCTCGACGGTCTCCGGCCAGATCATCACGAAGACCGGCCGCTGGAAGGCCTGGCTGGTCAGCGGTGGCTTCCTGGTCACCGCCGGGCTCGGCCTGCTGGGCACCCTCCGGTACGACACGGAGTACTGGCACATCGCCGCCTTCATGGCCGTGATGGGTCTCGGCATCGGCATGATGATGCAGAACCTGGTGCTCGCCACGCAGAACCAGGTCGCTCCGTCCGACCTCGGCTCGGCCAGCTCCGTCGTCACCTTCTTCCGTTCCCTCGGTGGTGCGATCGGCGTCTCGGCGCTGGGCGCCGTCATGGCGAACCGCGTCACCCACTACGTCAAGGAAGGCCTCGCGGACCTCGGTCCGAAGGGCGCGGCCCTGGGTCACGGCGGCACCGGCGGCGGGGGCATCCCCGACCTGGACAAGCTGCCCGCACCGTTCCGTACGGTCGTGGAGAGCGCCTACGGGCACGGTGTCGGCGACGTGTTCCTGTACGCCGCTCCGGCCGCGCTGATCGCCTTCCTCATCACGATCTTCATCAAGGAGGTCGCGCTGAAGACGAACGCGGCGAACGACGCCCCGGTGGCGGCCGATGCTCCCGCCGAGGTTCCCGCCGCGGTGCTCGCCGAGGTCCCGTCCGGTACTGCCGCTCCGGTCTCCGGGAGCACGGCCGGGGTCACCTCGGTCGACACGCTCGAAGCTCCGGTGGCAACCGTGCAGGGCACCCCGGTGAGCGGTGTGGTGCGGGGCGCCGAGGGCGCACCCGTCGCCCGGGCCGCGGTCACGCTGATCTCGCTGGGCGGCCGGCAGCTGGGGCGCTCCGTCGCCCAGGCCGACGGCAGCTACCGTCTGGACGCGCCGGGCGCCGGCAGCTACGTCCTGATCGCATCCGCCGACGGCTTCCAGCCGCAGGCGTCCACCGTGGTCGTCGGTGACCAGCAGCTGTCGTACGACATCCTGCTCGCCGGTACGAGTGGCCTGGCCGGGACCGTGCGGGGCGCCGAGAGCGGTGATCCGGTCGACGGCGCCATGGTCATCGTGACCGATGTGCGCGGTGACGTGCTGGCCACCGGCAAGTCCACCGGGGCCGGCGAGTTCACCTTCGCCGAGCTGGTGCCCGGCCCGGTGACCGTCGCGGTGAACGCCGCCGGCTTCCGTCCGCTGGCGCTGCCGGTGGAGATCGGCGGCCAGGGTGTCACCCGGGTCGACGCCGTACTGCAGTCCGGTGCGCTGGTGCAGGGTGTCGTGCGGGCCGGTTCGGCCCGCCGGCCGCTCCCGGACGCCCGCGTCACGCTCGTCGACGCGGCGGGCAATGTCGTCGCCACCTCGACGACCGGGGAGGACGGGGCGTACGCCTTCGCCGACCTGGACGCGGGCGAGTACTCGGTCATCGCGACCGGCTACCCGCCGGTGGCCGGCGCGCTGACCGTGGCCGGTCGCGGGGTCGACGGCCACGACATCGAGCTCGCCCACCCCGGCGAGTGATCGAGTAACACAGCCCCCTGGTGGACAGCGCTTCGAGCGGAGAGGCTGCCCCCGGTGGAAATGGGCCCCGGTGGTGGGTACGGCAGGCAGGGGACGGCCTGCCGTCCCCGCCCCGGGGCCCGACTCACTGAGTCATTGAGCAAGGAGAGAAACGGGATGGGACTTCGCGCACAGGTACGGACGCGGGACGGCTGGGCCGTCCAGCACGCCGTCGTGACGGTGACCGACATGACCGGCACCCAGGTGCTGCGAGCCGCCGCCGACGAGGACGGGGCGGTACGGACCGACGCCCTGCTCCCGGCCGGCGCGTACACGGTGATCGTGACCGCGGTCGGGTACGCCCCCGCCGCGTCGACCGCCCTCGTCACGGCGAGCGGGCGGGTCGAGGCCGGCACGGTGGTGCTGGCCCGCCAGGGCGGCGTGGAGCTGCCGCCGCCGGGCGCCTGGTCGCTGGACCCGGCGCACTCCTCGGTGGGCGCGGTCGCGCAGCACCTGGGCATCTCCAGCGTGCACGGCCGGTTCACCGAGTTCGGCGGCCGGATCGAGATCGCCGAGGAGGTCCACCGCTCCCGAGTCGACGCCGTGATCAGCGCGGCCAGCATCGACACGGGCAACGGCATGCGGGACAAGCACCTGCGCTCGCCGGACTTCCTCGACGCGGACCGGTTCCCGGAGATCACGTACCGCTCGAACGGGCTCACCCCGGCCGGCCCCGACCGCTGGACCGTGCACGGCCTGCTGACGATGCGCGGCGTCGAGCGCCCGGTCGACCTGAACCTGAGCTACCTCGGCACCGGTCCCGACCCGTGGGGCGGGGTGCGCGCGGCGTTCAGCGCAACGGCAGAGCTGCGCCGCGACGATTTCGCCATGAACTACAACCAGGTGGTGCAGGCGGGCATCTCGGCGATCGGCACGACATTGCGGGTGGAACTGGACATCCAGGCCGTGCAGGGCGAGAACCTGCCGTCGTAGTCTGCGGACATGGCTCCCAACATCGCGACCAACACCGCCGTGGAACTCGATGAGTTGCTGGCGTTCGTACGGCCCCGGCACCGGGCGATCCTGCTGACCACCCGGGCCGACGGCCGCCCCCAGGGATCCCCGCTGACGTGCGGCGTCGACGACGCCGGCCGGATCGTCGTCTCGACCTACCCCGAACGGGCGAAGACCCGGAACGCGAAGCGGGACGAGCGCGTGAGCGTGATCGTCCTGTCGGACGACTGGAACGGGCCGTGGGTGCAGATCGACGGGTCGGCCGAGGTGATCGACGCGCCCGACTCGGTCGAGCCGCTCGTCGAGTACTTCCGGAACATCTCGGGAGAGCACCCGGACTGGGACGAGTACCGGGCGGCGATGGTGAAGCAGGGCAAGTCGATCATCCGGATCACTCCGGAGCGGTGGGGGCCCGTTGCTACGGGCGGTTTCCCCGCCCACCTGGCGCCCGGCAGCTGACGGCTGTCCCAGGATGAGTGAGAACGTCCTTCCGGCGCCGAGCCTGCTCGCGCGGGCCCGGCTGCTCGCCGCACCGACCGTCGGCGCCTCCGTCGTCCGCGGCCTGGAGCGGGTCACCGGCCGCCCGGTGGAACAGGGTTTCTCCGGCACACCGCCGGAGGAACCCTTCATCTGTGTCGGGGCCGCGCTGCCGGATGCGCTGCGGGGCGGGCCCCTGGTGTGGTTCCACAGCGTGAACGCCGGCACGGACACCCTGCTGAGCGCCGGACCATGGCCGTCCGGGGCGCTGCTCACCCGGACGGTGGGCCGCATGGGTGAGCGGATCGCCCAGTACGTACTGGCCTGGGTGCTCGCCGGCTGTCAGTCCGTCCCCGAGTTCGCCGCCCAGCACGCACGGGCCGAGTGGCGCCGTATCCCCTCCGAACTCGCCTCCGGGCAGACCGCCCTGATCTACGGGACCGGTCGCATCGGCTCGGCCGTCGCCGGCCTGCTGCGCGGGTGCGGCATCCGGACCGTGGGCGTGGGGCGCGGGGCAGGTACGGCGCCGGCGGGCTTCGACCGGGTCGTCGGGGCGGACGACGACGCCGAATCGCTCGCGTCCGCGCGCTGGGTGGTCTCCACACTGCCGCTGACCCCCGCGACGGACGGCTTCTTCGGGGCGGACCGGTTCGCGGGCATGGGCGGTGCCACGTTCATCAATGTCGGCAGGGGCGCGACCGTGGACATGCGTGCGCTGGAGGCCGGGCTGCGCTCCGGTGCGGTGGGCGGGGCGGTGCTCGACGTGCTCCCCGAGGAACCCGCCGTGCCCGGCGATCGCTGCTGGCAGCTGCCCCGTACGGTGATCACCTCGCACTCCGCGGGCATCACCGCGGACGAGGACGTCGTCACGGACTTCGCCGCGTGCTGGCAGGCGTTGGCGGCGGGGAGGGTGCCGGGGACTGCCGTGGACGTGCGGCGCGGGTACTGAAGGGTGCGGGACACACCCTGGAGGACGCCCCCGGGCGTTCCCCGGGGGTCTTTCCTCGGGGGTCTTTCCTCGGGGTCAAGGACCGACGACGCGGCAGATGTGCCGGAAAGATCTGCCGGGAAGCCCGCGGCGTCCGGTGCGTGCGATCGCAAGGCGGAGGATCGCCCTCGTACCGGACGTACGTGGACGACCCCGACAACGCAGCGAGCGTGCGTGCCGGGCGTCGCGGGGCAGGCGGGACTTCCGACACACGCCCTAGCGATCCCGCATCGCCTCGATCCCCGCGATCAGCAGGTCCAGTGCGAACGTGAAGTCCCGCTCGCGCATCTCCTCGACCGTGTCGCCGCCGCGGGCGTCCATCAGGTCCTGCGACGACTCGACGATCCGGCTGAGCTGCGGCTGGGACCGGATCGTGCGCATCGCCTGCTGGAAGTACTCGTCCTGGCTGAGGCCCGCCGCCGCGGAACGCTGCACGACATGGCCCTCGATGGTGCCGAATCCGTACACGAACTGGAAGACCGCGGAGAGAGCGCCCGTCTGCTGGTGCAGCGGCAGCCCGGTCGCCCGGATCACGTCCTGGACGGCGTACGAGAACAGCGTCGAGTGCGGGCCGATATTGAGGAAATGTCCGGCGAGCGGCGACACCCAGACGTGCCGGACCAGGAGCTCCCGGTAGGTGGTGGCCAGTTCGCGGAGCCGGTCGTGCCAGTGCGCCTCCTCCCGGGGAGGCGCGATCTCGCTGTAGACCGAGTCGAGGGCCAGCTCCAGCAGGTCGTCCTTGGTGTCGACGTACCAGTAGAGGGACATCGCGGTGACGTCCAGTTCGGCGGCGAGCCGGCGCATGGAGAACTTGGCGAGACCCTCGGCGTCCAGCAGCCGGACCGACGCCGCGGTGATCCTTTCGCGGTCGAGGCCGGCCGGCTGGTCCGATTTACGGGTGCGCGACGGTGCCCGCTGATCCAGCCACACACTGGTCCTGGCAGGGTTCTTCACTCGGTCGGCCGCGGACACCATGGCGCACTCTCCTCGTCTTGCCGGCGGGACGGACGGGATGACTGAACCGGATCCGTACCCCGTGCGCACGAACCGGATTCGCACAGTCCGGTACGCCCCGCCTGATGCTATGCCGCCGCCGCGGCCGAGTCTGCCTGAGGAGATTCTCCCCGCTCCGCCCGGCGCAGGAGCACGGCGGCCAGCAGCCCGCCCGCCAGCACCGCCACCGCCCCGACCAGCTGGCTGGTCTCCAGTCCCGAGGCGAAGGCGTCGGTGATCCGCTGTCGCTCGCCGTCGTCGGTCGCCGCGGCGAGCGCCGCGGGAAGCGAGGCGGCCCCGACGGCCGCCGGCACGAGCGCCGCGAACCGCGAATTCAGCACCGCGCCGAGGACCGCGACCCCCAGTCCGTTGCCGAACTCGGCGAGCGTGCCGTTGACCCCCGCGCCCACCCCCGCCTTCTCCGGCGGAATGGCGCTCATGATCGCGTTGGCCATGGCCGGCATGGCGAGTGCGATGCCCGCGCCCATGACGACCAGGCCGAGCAGCATGCCGCCGTAGCCGTTGCCGCCCAGCAGGGCGATCGCGGCGAGACCTGCGGCCAGCAGGCTCATTCCGGCAGCGATCGTGACGGGCGTGCCCAGCTTGGGCACCAGCCTGGCGCCCAGGCCCGTGAGGTTGAGCGCGACGACGCTCAGCGCCAGCGGTGCCGTGCGCAGCCCCGCCTCCAGCGGCTCGTATCCGAGGACGAACTGGAGCTGCTGGGTGAGCAGGAAGAGCGAGCCGCCCATCCCGAAGGCGACCAGGATCGCACCCGCGACCGCCCCGATGAACTTCTGGTTCCGGAAGAAGTGCATGTCCAGCATCGGGTACGGAATGTGCAGCTCCCACAGCACGAATCCGGTGAGGACACAGACCCCGGTGAACGCGGTCAGCAGCACCTGGCCCGAGGTCCAGCCGTGCCCCGGGCCGGAGATGATCGCGTACACGACGGAGGCCATGCCGATGGTGGACAGCAGCGCGCCGAGCAGGTCGGGGCGCTCGCCGCGCGGGTTCCTGGACTCCGGGACGAGACGGATCACGGCGGCCAGCCCGACGACCGCGACCGGGATGTTGATCAGGAAGATCGCGCCCCACCAGAAGTGGTCGAGCATCACTCCGCCGATCAGGGGTCCCACGGCGAAGCCGAGCGAGCTGACGGTCGACCAGACGCCGATCGCCTTGACCCGTTCGGTGTCGTCGAAGATCTGGACGACGACAGCAAGGGTCGTGGTCATCAGCAGCGCACCGCCGATGCCCATGCCGGCGCGGGCGGCGATCAACTGCACGGACGTCTGGGCCAGTCCGGCCACCAGCGAGCCGATGCCGAACAGGGCGAGCCCGGCGACCAGCATCTTCTTGCGGCCGTATCGGTCGGCGGAACTGCCTGCCGTGAGCAGCAGGCCCGACTGGACCAGCGAATAGGCGTTGATCATCCACTGCACATCGGCGGTGGACGCGTCCAGCTCCCGGGTGAGGGAGGGGATCGCGACGTTGAGGACGGTGTTGTCGAGCAGCACGGTGAGCTGGGCGAGGCAGATGACGCCGAGGATCAGCCAGCGTTGCGGGTGGCTCGGTGGCGAGAGGTGGTTCTGCTCGGCGGCGGTCGCCGTCATACGGGCTCCTTGCGCTCCTGGGGTTCCTGTACGGCGTACGAGGAAAGCGTTGTACACCGTAAAGCACCTCCCATACGGTGTACAAGCGACTTTCGCCGGGTACGGTGCTCGACGCTGATCAACAGGGAACCGACTAGGGCTGGAGTGGCATGTCACTGCGTCGTCGTACGGTGGAAGTCCTGATGGCCGCGGGTCTGTTGGGGGCGGCCGCCGTCCCGCCCGCCGGAGCTGCCGGGCAGGGGCATCCGGTGCCTCTGCGCGTCGCCACGTACAACATCCACGCCGGCTCGGGCGTGGACAACGTCTTCGATCTGGACCGGCAGGCGGCGGAACTCCGCGCGCTGGACGCCGATGTGATCGGGCTCCAGGAGGTCGACGTCCACTGGGGCACGCGCAGCGAGTGGCGCGATGTCGCGGGCGAGCTTGCGGAGCGGCTGGACATGCAGGTGTCGTTCGCCCCGATCTACAGCCTCGATCCGGAGACCCCCGGTGCGTCCCGGCGCGAGTTCGGGGTCGCGGTGCTGTCGAAGTACCGGATCGTGAGCGCCGAGAACCACGAGATCACCCGGCTCTCCACCCAGGTCGCCAACCCCGTGCCGGAGCCGGCGCCCGGCTTCGGCGAGGTGGTCGTACGGGTGAAGGGGGTGCCCGTGCATGTGTATGTGACGCACCTCGACTACCGCGGCGACCCGTCCGTGCGGATCGCACAGGTCGCCGACACCCGGCGGGTCATGGCGGAGGACGAGGGGCGGAAGGTGCTGCTCGGCGACTTCAACGCGGAGCCGGGTGCCCCGGAGCTGGCCCCGTTGTGGGAGGACCTGACCGATGCCGAACCGAATGCGCCGACCTTCCCCGCACTGGACCCGGTGAAGCGGATCGACTTCGTGGCGGTGTCGAAGGACGGCGTAGAGGTACGCGACGCGGCGGTGGCCGAGACACTTGCCTCGGACCACCGCCCGGTTGTCGCCGATCTGCTGCTCCGGCGCTGACGGCCGGTTCGGGTCAGCTCGTGGGCCGAGTCAGGTCGTAGAAGGTCGAACTGCCGACCGTGACCTTCTCGAAGGTGTCCTCGACCCACGAGCTGATCTCGGACGAGGTGCCGCTGTCGCCGCCCATCCCGCCCGTGCCGCTCGAAATGAAGTAGTGGATCCTTCCGTCCTCGACGTACTGCTTGAACCGGGCGAGCGTCGGGGACGGGTCACTGCCGTTGAATCCGCCGATCGCCATCACCGGGTCCCCGGTGGCGAGCTGGTAACTGGCGGCGTTCTGCGAGCCGATGGCCGCGGCCGCCCAGGTGTAGGCGTCGGCGTTCGTCTCCAGGAGCTTCTTGGCCCGGGAACTGACGGACGAGCCGTTCAGCAGACCGCCCATGCCGCCGCCTCCGCCCATGCTGCCTCCGCCCATGCCGCCTTCGGTCATGCCACCCGGGCCGCCGCCCGGCATGCCGTTCTGCTGATTGCCCTGGCCCTGGGCCTGGCCCTGTTGGCCACCGCCCGGGAAGCCGCCCGGGCCTCCGGCCGGCGGCCGGCCCATGCCACCGCCCTGCTGATTGGCCCGGCTGTTCTGACTGTTCCGGCCCGGAGGCTGCATTCCGCCACCTCCGGGACCACCCCGGCCACCGCCCGTCAGCCCGGCGCCCGACGGGCCGGCCGTGACGATCGAGCCCTGGTGCCCGGTGTTCAGCGTGCTGAGGGTGTACGCCGTCGGACCGGCCAGTGACGCGACGAAACCGATCCCCACCGCGGCGAGCGCCAGCCTGCGCCCGGCCCGGCCCGCGAGCAGCAGGCCCGCCGCTCCCACGAGACCGCCGATGAGGACGGCCCAGCGCAGCCACGGCAGGTAGTCCGGGGTCCGCCCCAGCAGGACGTACGACCAGAGCGCCGTGACAGCGACCGTGGCGCCGAGCACTCCGCTCGCCGCCCACTCGGCCCGCTCCTCCCACAGCACGGTGACTCCCATCCCGACGAGCGCCGCGATGTAGGGGGCCAGGGCGACCGTGTAGTACTGGTGGAAGATGCCGGCCATGAAACTGAAGACCACCGCGGTCATCAGCAGCGAGCCGCCCCAGGCGAGGAAGGCCGCGCGGGCGACGTCCGTCCGCTTCGCCCTCCGCGTGAGCCAGATGCCCGCGACGAGCAGGATCAGCGCGGCGGGCAGCAGCCAGGAGATCTGGCTGCCGATCTCGGAGTTGAACATCCGGCCGATGCCGGTCTCGCCCCACTGGCCACCGGACTGACCGCCCCCGCCTCCTCCGACGCTGCCGGTCTCGTCGCCGCTGATCCGGCCGAGCCCGTTGTAGCCGAAGGTCAGCTCCAGGAAGGAGTTGTTCTGCGAACCGCCGATGTACGGACGCGAGGATGCGGGCCAGAGCTCGACGATCGCCACCCACCAGCCGCCCGTGACGACCATCGCGACTGCGGAGAGGCCGAGTTGGCCGAACCGCTTCCGTACCGTCGTCGGCGCGCACACCGCGTACAGCACGGCCAGCGGCGGCAGGATCAAAAACGCCTGCAGGGTCTTCGACAGGAACGCGAGACCGACCGCGGCCCCTGCCCACACCAGCCACTTCGTCCGGCCGTGCTCCAGCGCCCGCAGCACGCAGTAGACCGTCACGGTCATCAGCAGCGCGAGCAGCGCGTCCGGGTTGTTGAAACGGAACATCAGCGCGGCGACGGGCGTGAGCGCGAACACCGCCATCGAGATCAGTCCGGCGGCCGCGCCGAACCGTCGCCGTACCGCCGCGTACAGCACACCGGCCGTCGCCACCCCCATCAGCACCTGGGGAACGAGAATCGCCCACGAGCTGAGGCCGAAGATCCGTACCGACAGGGCCATCGGCCAGAGCGTGGCCGGAGGCTTGTCGACGGTGATGGCATTGGCGGCGTCCAGCGAGCCGAAGAAGAACGCCTTCCAGCTCCGGCTGCCGGCCTGAACGGCCGCGGAGTAGAAGGAGTTGGCGTAGCCGGAGGCGCTGAGATTCCACAGGTAGGCCAGTGCGATGGCCAGGAGCAGGGTGAGGAAGGCGGGCCTCACCCAGCGAGGGTCCTCGGGCCTGCCCCGCCCGAAGCGCCGCAGGAACGGCTCCTCCGCAGCCGGTGCGGGCGTCGGCGACGCCGCCGGAAAACGGTCGGCGGGGTGCAGCGTGGTCATCGGACGTTCCCCGATTCGTGGTGAGTGTCGTCGGCATGGCCGGCCGTGGCGGCCGCGGGGGTGCGGTCCGGGAAGACCCAGGCGCGGAAGAGCAGGAACCGCAGCACGGTCGCCGCGAGGTTGGCCGCGATCAGCACGGCGAGCTCCGTACCGTGCGACGGCGATCCGGACGTCGTGCCCAGCGCCGCGAGCGAACCGCTGGTCAGTGCGAGGCCGATGGCGAAGACGACGAGGCCCTGCGCCTGATGGCGTACCGCGCCGCCACGGCCGCGTACGCCGAAGGTGAGCCTCCGATTGGCTGCCGTATTGGCGACGGCCGACACCAGCAGCGCGCCGCCGTTGGCGATCTGGGGGCCGGTGCCCAGTCGGAAGAGCGAGTACAGGGCGAGATAGAAGAGCGTGGAGAGCGCGCCCACGACACAGAACCCGACCAGCTGGCGGGCCAGGCCGCCCGGCACACCGCTCAGCCCGCGGTCGCGCGGATCGTCCCCGAAGGGGCGGGTGAGACGGTCCAGCGGCAGCGCCCCGACGGCCAGCGCCCGCCCCACCCGCCACACGCCTTTCAGATCCTCGGCAGCCGTCCGCACGATGTGGACCGTGGAATCGGGGTCGTCGATCCAGTCGACCGGCACCTCATGGATGCGCAGCCCGGCGCGCTCGGCGAGGACCAGCAGCTCGGTGTCGAAGAACCAGCCGGTGTCCTCGACCATCGGCAGCAGCCGCTGCGCGACGTCCTGCCGAATGGCCTTGAACCCGCACTGCGCGTCACTGAACCGTGCGGCCAGCGACGACCGGAGGATGAGGTTGTAGGCCCGCGAGATGAACTCCCGCTTCGATCCGCGCACGACCCGCGAACTGCGGGCCAGCCGCGACCCGATGGCCAGGTCCGAGTGGCCCGAGATCAGCGGGGCGACGAGCGGGAGCAGCGCGTTGAGATCGGTGGAGAGGTCGACGTCCATGTAGGCGAGGACCGGGGCGTCCGAATGCGACCAGACGGTGCGCAGCGCCCGCCCACGGCCCTTCTCCTGCAGCCGGTACGAGCGCACCCGTGGCAGTGTCCGCGCGAGCCCGGCCGCCACCTCGGGCGTGCGGTCGGTGCTCGCGTTGTCGGCGACGGTGATCCGGAAGGCGTACGGGAAGGTGCGCACCAGATGGTCGTGCAGGCGCAGCACACAGGTTTCGAGGTCCTTCTCCTCGTTGTAGACGGGTACCACCACATCGAGGACGGGGGCACCTGCCGCGTCGACCGCTCCGGCCAGGAGATGCTCCCGGGCCGGCAAGGTGCTCCAGGAAGAGTCGGTTCGCATGTCATCGACAGTCGCCAACTCCGCTGTCACACCGGTGTGACGGGCCTGTGCCTGTGCTGTGAGTCGGTACGGGCCGGCGGAACAGCCGGCTCCACCGCGGGCAGAACCGCAGGCAGCACCGCCGGCAGATGGACGGCGAAGACCGTGCACCCCGGCACCGACCGCACCTCCACCCGGCCGCCGTGCGCGGTGACGACAGCCTGCACGATGGCGAGGCCGAGCCCGGTGGAACCCGCGCTGCGCGAGCGCGACGCATCGCCGCGCGCGAACCGTTCGAAGACATGCGGCAGCAGCTGGGCAGGGATGCCCGGCCCGTCGTCCTGCACCTCCAGCGTCACCCACGGATGAGCGGCCCCGGTCCGTACGCGTGCGGTGACGGTGGTGCCGGGCGGGGTGTGCGTACGCGCATTGGCCAGCAGATTGACCAGCACCTGATGGAGCCTGGTCGGATCGGCGTGCACGGTCGCGGGTTCGTCGGGCAGCTCCAGCCGCCAGTGATGGCCCCGTTGCCCGGCCGCCCGGGCATCGCTCACCGCGTCGACGACGATCGGGGACAGATCAGTGCTCTCGTACGAGAGCGGGCGCCCGGCATCGAGACGGGCCAGGAGCAGCAGATCCTCCACCATGCCCGTCATCCGCTCCGCCTCGGACTCGATCCGCCCCAGCGCGTGCCGGGTGTCCGGACCGGTCTCCTCACGTCCGCGCCGGGTCAGTTCGGCGTAGCCGCGGATCGAGGCCAGCGGCGTCCGCAGCTCATGGCTGGCGTCCGCGACGAACTGCCGTACCCGCATCTCGCTCTCCTGGCGCACCGCGAGCGCCGAACCGACGTGCCCCAGCATCCGGTTGAGCGCCGCACCCACCTGTCCGACCTCGGTCCGCGGATCCGCTTCGGCATCCGGGACCCGCTCCAGGGGCGCCACCTCGCCGCTGTGCAGCCGGAGTTCGGAGATCCGGGTGGCGGTCGCGGCGACCCGGCGCAGCGGCCGCAGCGCGACCCCGACCATGGCCGCCCCGGCGATCCCGGCGGCGATCAGCCCGGCCCCGGTGACACAGACCTCGACGAGGATCAGGGTGGTGAGGGCGCCGCGTACCTCACCGGCGGGGATGCCGACGAGGACGGTCGTCGTCCCGTCCGCCCTCTCGACGGCCTCCACGCGGTACGAGCCGAGTCCGGGCAGATCGACGCTGCGCACCCCGTCCCCGACCTCGACGCCCGCCGCCTCCAGGGCCTTCCGCTCCGCGCCCTTCAGCGGCCTCACACCGGCCGCCGCGGTCTGTTCGAGGGCGGCGGAGCTGTCCTCGACCACGCTCGACGCGGTGATCGAGCCGTCCACGGAGACCGCACCGAGCGTGCCGAAAGGCTGCCCACGGGCGTCGATGAACGCCAGCGGATCGTCGTCCGGACCGTCGGCGGGCATCGGCAGGCCACCTTGGCCGGCCGCGCCGCCGCCCGGCGGCGGCTTCGAGGCCCGCATGGCGATGGAGTGCAGCTGGTCGTCGAGCTTGTTGTACATGTAGCTGTGGAAGGCGATGGTGGTGACCGAACCGATCACCGCGGCCACCACGGCGATGAGCGTCACCGCGGACACCACCAGCCGGGTCCGCAGCGTCCAGGGCCGCCGTCCCCGCCGCTCTCCCCGCCGCCGCGCCCGACCGCTCACCGGGCTATTCACCGGGCTTGATGAGATATCCGGCCCCGCGCCGGGTGTGGATCATCGGCGTCCGTCCGGCGTCGATCTTCTTGCGCAGATACGAGATGTACAGCTCGACGACGTTCGCCTGCCCGCCGAAGTCGTAGTTCCACACGCGGTCGAGGATCTGCGCCTTGCTCAGCACCCTTCGCGGATTGCGCATCAGGAAGCGCAGCAGCTCGAACTCGGTCGCGGTGAGGTGGATGGACGTCGTCCCCCGGCTCACCTCGTGGCTGTCCTCGTCCAGCACCAGGTCGCCGACGACGAGCGTCGACTCGCTCCGTACCGTCGCCGTCCCGGACCGCCGGATCAGCCCGCGCAGCCGAGCCACGACCTCCTCCAGGCTGAACGGCTTCGTCACATAGTCGTCGCCGCCCGCCGTGAGCCCGGCGATCCGGTCCTCCACCGAGTCGCGCGCGGTCAGGAACAGCACGGGGACTTCGGAGAGATCCCGGCGCAGCTTGCCGAGCACGGAGAGCCCGTCGGTGTCGGGCAGCATCACGTCGAGGATCACCGCGTCGGGCCGGAAGTCACGCGCCATGCGGACGGCACTCGCACCGTCCCCGGCGCTGCGCACCTCCCAGCCCTCGTAGCGCAGGGCCATGGACAGCAGCTCGGCGAGCGGCGCCTCGTCGTCCACGACCAGCACGCGGACGGGATTGCGGTCCGGCCTGAGCAGTTCGGTACGCCCCTGGGGGGTGGTCGTCGTCATGTCTCAACCCTGTGAGACGCCTCTGAGAGGGTCCTTTCCCGATCCTGTGAATTCCCTGAGAAACCAGGAAGCGCGGGCTCAGCGCCGGTCGAACATCGCGTGCGCGTTCCCGTAGCAGACCGCCCGCAGCCAGTCGTCCCCCAACTCCAACCGCTCCAGGACATGCAGCTGGTGCACGTACGGGTACGGAATGTTCGGGAAGTCCGTCCCCAGCAGGATCCGGTCCCCGAGATCGGCGAGCCGTCCGCGCTCCGCCGCCGGAAACGGCGTGCGGTCCTCCGAGAAGTCCGTGAACGCCATCGTCGTGTCGAGCCGCACCTCCGGGTACGCCTCCGCCAGCGCCAGGAACTCCGCGTACTCGGGCATCCCCATGTGTGCCACCACCAGCCGCAGCCGCGGATGCCGGGCGAGCAGCCGGCCGATCGGCTCGGGGCCGGTGTACTTGCCGGGTGCGGGACCGGACCCGCAGTGCATCACCACCGGAACCCCGGCGTCGGCGAGCAGCCCCCACACGGGCTCCAGCAGCGGATCGTTGGCGTCGTACGCCCCGACCTGGAGATGCGACTTGAAGATGCGCGCCCCCGCCTCGACCGCCTCGCGGACGTAACGCTCCACGCCCTCCTCGGGGAAGAGGGTCGCCGTGTGCAGGCAGTCGGGCACCCGGTGCGCGAAGTCGGCCGCCCAGCCGTTCAGCCAGGCCGCCATCCCCGCCTTGTGCGGGTAGAGCATCGAGGTGAACCGTCGCACCCCGAAGGACCGGAGCAGCGCGAGCCGTTCGTCCTCGTCGTGCCGGTAGGTGATCGGCCATTCCATGCCGGTCAGCGGTCCGGCGGAGTCGAAGTACGCCCACACCTTGCGGAGCACCTGCTCCGGCATGAAGTGGGTATGGACGTCGATCAGCCCCGGCAGCCCGAGGCGCTCCCAGAACCGCACCACATCATCGCTCTCGCCACTCATCGCGCACTCCTCACCCGGCCCGCCCGGACCACCGACGATCTCAGAACAGCCCGTCCTGCACGCCGCCGCCCCCGATGTCGACCACCGGCACGGTCACCCCCGACCGCGCATCGGCCCCCACCAGCTCCCACCCGGTCATCAGCCGGGTGTCCAGCACGACCACCCCGTCCGCGGTCGCCAGATGCAGATCGGGCCCGGCGGCCGCGGCCAGCCGCCCACCGACCACCCCGCCGTCCACCAGCTCCGTCACCGCCCGCCCCACCTCGACCGGTCCGCCCAGTCCGAACACCCCTGTGTGGTCGACGGGGTCGAACGGCAGCCGCTCCAGCGACTGCGGCCATCCCGCCCCCCGCTCCAGCGCCGCCGCCCGCCCGTACAGCTCCTCGACCTCCGCGACCCGCTCGGCGGCACCCGGCAGCACGGCCCGCACGGCGCGCTTGCGTGCGTACGGGATCCGGTCCGGCACGCCCAGCGCCGCACGGAGCAGCTCCTCGGTCCGCCGCGCCGCCATCAACGGGCCGCGCCCCAGCCAGCTGAAGACCACGGCCCCCTGCTCCCGCAGCCGCGCCGCACCCCGCTCCTCCGCGGTGATGCCCACCTTCACCATCCCGGGCCCGAACCAGGCGAGATAGACGCGGTACGTCCGGGGGTCGTCGGCGATCGTGTCGGCGGCCACCGAATGCGCCCGGTCCAGACGCGCGCACTCCGGGCACCGCGCCCCCGTACTCCGCCCGGACACCACGGCGCCCAGCGGACACACGTTTCCCCGCGCCCCCACACAGTGCCGCTCACCGCCTGCGCGGAACCCGAGCTCCTTCCCGTACGCGAGGACGCTCACCCGCGTCGAACCGCCCCCGCCCACCGCCCGGCCCTTCTCCCCGTCCTTCTGCCACCCCAGGACCGGCCCTTCTGGGGGCCATCGCAACCCGGTGCAGTGCCAGCTCATGCGTGCGATCGTAACGAGGCTCCGCGGCGGATCGGGGGTCTCCGTCGACCGGCCGCGCGGGGAAGGGCGATCGGCGCACGCGAGGGCCCGGGAGACACGGGCAACTCGATCCACCGAGTCCGGGAAACCGAACAGCACCGGTCGAGCGGCGCAGGGACGCAGGGACGCAGGGACGCAGGGACGCAGCCCAGGGTCCGTACGCGCCCTCCAGGAATCACGGGACAGCCCCTATGATCCGGGCCATGGCTCTGACCATGAACGACATGGACCGGTTCGAGGCCTCCATGCCCCGCCTGGAGGCCATCGCCTACCGCCTCCTCGGCTCCGCGAGCGATGCCGAGGACGCCGTGCAGGAAACGTTCCTGCGCTGGCAGGCCGCCGACATCGACCGCATCGAGGTCCCCGAGGCCTGGCTGACGAAGGTCCTCACCAACCTGTGCCTCAACCAGCTCACCTCGGCCCGCGCCCGTCGCGAGACCTATGTGGGCGAATGGCTGCCCGAGCCGCTGCTCGCCGGGGACCCGATGCTCGGCCCGGCCGACACCGCCGAGCAGCGCGAATCCGTCTCGTACGCGGTCCTCGCCCTCATGGAGCGCCTCTCCCCCAACGAGCGGGTGGTGTACGTCCTGCGGGAGGCCTTCGACTACCCGCACCGGCAGATCGCGGAGATCCTCGACATCACCGAGGCGGCCAGCCAGCAGATCTTCCACCGCGCCAAGAAGCACGTCGCGGACGGCAGGGCCCGCACCGAGATCGACGGGGCCGCCGCCCGCCGGATCGTCGAGGAGTTCCTCGCGGCCGCCACCAGCGGCCGTACCGAGCCGCTCGTGCGGCTGCTCACCGAGGACGCCATCGCGATCGGCGACGGCGGCGGGAAGGTCCCGGCCCGCGCCAAGGCGTTCGAGGGCGCCCTCGCGGTCGCCACATTCATGCGGGGCCTGTTCAAGCCCGGCACGGCCAAGCGCGCCATCGTCGGCGGCTCCCCCGAGATCTACGCCACGACCGCCAACGGCGCCCCCGCCCTCGTGGCTGTCCTCGACGGCCGGGTCATCGGCGTCATGTGCCTGGAGGTCACCGCCGGGGGCATCGCCGCGTTCCGCAACCAGGTCAACCCCGACAAGCTCGAACGCGCGACCCGGCGGTGGGCGGCCGCCGACCACGGGGAACCCCTGCTCAAAGCCTTCTGACCGCGATGTGAGGTGCTTCACATCCCGTTCTTGTCAGGAAACAGCGGGCTGCCCGGTTCAGGTGGCGAACCCGCGCGAGACAGGAGCAGGGAAATGCAGCACCGAATCATCGTCCTCGGCGCCGGATACACCGGAGCCATCGCTGCCGGTCGCCTCGCCAAGCGGCTGCGCCGCGAGGACGTCGCCATCACTCTCGTCAACGCCGAGCCCGACTTCGTCGAGCGCGTCCGGATGCACCAGCTGGCGGCCGGCCAGAACCTCAAGCCCCGGCCCTTCAGCGAGATGTTCGCGGGCACCGGCGTCGAACTGAAGCTCGCGAAGGTCACCGGTGTCGACGTCGACCGCAGGACTGTCGCCGTCACCGACGCGAACGGAGCCGAGGAGCTCGAGTACGACAGCCTCGTGTACGCCCTCGGCAGCGGCTGGAACACCCAGGGCGTCCCCGGCACCGCCGAGCACGCCCACGAGATCACCAGCCGCCCCGGAGCGCTCAGGCTGCGCAAGCGCCTGACCGGTCTGGACGCCGGACAGCCCGTGGTCGTCGTCGGCGGCGGCCTCACCGGCCTGGAGGCCGCGACCGAGATCGCCGAGGCCCGCCCGGACCTCGATATCGCCCTCGCCGCCCGCGGCGGGCTCGGAGACTGGCTCGGCCCCAAAGGCCGTCGGCACCTGCGGAAGGTCTTCGACGAGCTGGGCATCACCGTGCACGAGCACACCGCCGTCACCGGCGTGGACGCCGACAGCGTCACCACCGCCGACGGCACGTCCGTCCCGGCCGCGGTCACCGTGTGGACCACCGGCTTCGCGGTCCACCCGATCGCGAGGGCCACCGCTCTGGAGGTCACCGGCACAGGCCAGATCGTGGTCGACGGGACCATGCGCTCGGTCTCGCACCCGGACGTCTACGCCATCGGCGACGCGGCCATGGCCATGGGCCCGGGCGACAAGCCGCTGCGGATGTCGTGCGCCTCGGGCACTCCCACCGCGTGGCAGGCCGCCGACGCCATCGCGGCACGCCTGACCGGTCGGAAGCTCCCGAACACGCCGCTCCGCTACTTCAACCAGTGCATCTCACTGGGCCGCAGGGAAGGCGTGATCCAGTACGTCACCGCAGACGACCGCGCCGTCCCGGCGGCCCTGACCGGACGGCTCGCCGCCGTCTACAAGGAGCTGGTCTGCAAAGGCGCGGCCTGGGGCGTCGCCAACCCGACGCTCGGGATGCCGACCCGGCGCCGCCGCGTCGTGCTGGAGCGGGCCCGGACGGGCTCGGACGTCAAGGCGTCGGCCTGACCCTGCCGTGCTTCTGCGGGCCCTGGACGACAACTCGGGCCCCGGCCCGCACAGGTGGGTGAAGCCGCGCAGGTCGGCCGCCACTGCCATGTGGCCTCGGGCACGGCGAAGGGTCACTGCGGATTCCGGCTCGCCGGGTCGAACTGGGCGCTCGCCCTTGCCTCCTGGCCTCAGCACCCTGTGGCTCCACGGCGCGTCAAACACTGCCGTCACCGCAAAAGCCGGAGGCCCTCAGGATTTCTCCTGAGGGCCTCCGGCCTGCTGTGCACTCGGCAGGATTCGAACCTGCAACCTTCTGATCCGTAGGATCGGGCAGGCCGTTGGGCGGAGGCTCCGCTTTCCTCCCGGCTGATCGCTGATCGTCGTGATCAACAGCCTGTGTGTGCCGTCGTTGCCGTCAGGGTTGCCGTCAGCTCGGAACAGTGGCACCGGCTCGCAGCGTAGGCGATCGCCGCGACGCCGAGCCTAGGCCGCCAAGGTGGTGGGCCTGGCTGTCCGCTCCAGTTCCTTGAAGATGACGTTGAGGACTTCGAGTTCCTCACCGGTGAACAGGTCGTCGGGGCCGCCCGGGGCAAGATCGGCAAACGAATCCTCGTAGAGGTCGCCCAAGCCCAGGATTCCGCGCTTTGCCACCGTATCGATGATCAACGTCAGGAAGTCGATCTGGCGGGAGCTGAGCTGGTTACCCGTGCAGAAGACCTCGAACGCCTTCTGTGCGGCCTGTCGATCCAGCCCGCACAGCCCGCGCACGAACACGCCGAGGCCGCCGGAGGACCGCACCTCGTCGAGGTCCTCCGGGGAGGCGATGGCCTCTGACAGGAAGATCTCCTCCAGGTCCGCGAGATCGAGTTCGGTGATCTGCTCATTGAGACGCAGTTTGCGCACCACCGGCTGGCCCTCGTGGCGCAGGAGGTAGGCGCGGGCCTTCTGCTTGAAGCGCTGCTCGTCCGTGCCCTGGGGCATCCCTTGGATCTCGGCCTCGGTGATGTCGCCGAGCGTGTCAGCGAAGTCGGTGTAGACGACGTTCCGCTTGACCTTGGGGTCGGTGAGACGCGCCAGTCGGCGCATACGGCGCCGCATGTCCTCAAGCAGCGGGAGCGTGACGCCGTCCCACCACTCGTCGCCCGCCACCGCTTCCAGCAGCTCGGCCTGCTCGCCGACCGCCGGGATGTTGGTCTTGGTGAGCAGGTTGGAAGCGATGTCCTGGATCTTCGCGCGCAGCTTGGCGAACTCCTTGCCGCCTTCCAGCGCGGCGAGCTGGAGACCGTACGCCATCAGGTCGAACCGCTTGGCCTCCTCGCCCGTCTCCTCGTCGTCCGGGCGGAACTCGCTGGGCAGTCCGAGCAGGTGCTCACGGATCGCGGTGTCCGCGTCGTCGTCCACCCGGTGCCAGCTGCCGAAGTCACTGAAGACCTCGATCTCCCTGCGGTGCGGACGGACCAGGAAGTTGTCCAGGTTCATGCCGGTGACGGTGTGGTGCAGCCGGTGGGCCAGCGACCAGCGGATCTCCGCCTCGGTGCCGATCGCGTCGGGGCCGGCGTCCCGTGCCGGATCGGGCTGCTGCCGCTTGTCCAGGACCCGTACGAGATCGAGCTGGCGCTGGAGGAGCTTTTCAGTGAGGGTGACGGCCCTGCGCCCCTCCGACCGGTCGAGCTGACTGTTGAAGAAGTCGATGTTGCCGCAGAAGTCGAAGACGTAGAAGTTCTGCTTGTTGTGCTCGGGGTCGTCGGGGTCGGGGCCGTAGAGGGCGGGGCGCAGGCGGGTACCGCGGCCGATCATCTGCCAGAACTTAGTCTTGGAGAAGACGGGCTTGGCGAAGACCAGGTTCACCACCTCGGGCACGTCGATGCCGGTGTCAAGCATGTCGACGGAGATGGCGATGTCGGGGGCATTCGGCGGGTTCTTGGGGTTGGAGAAGTCGTCGATGAGGGACTGGGCGTATGTCTCCTCGTACGTGATCACGCGCGCCGTGTGGCCAGCACCCTGCGGGTAGTTCGCGTTGTAGCGCTCCTCTATGTACCGGGCGTGGTCGTTGTTCTTCGCGAAGATGATCGTCTTGCCGAGCCGGTCGCCGCCCTCGACGCGGTGGCCGCGCGTCATCAGCGTCTCCAGCATCTTGTCCACGGTGTCCTCGTTGAAGAGGAACTTGTTCATCTCGTGCCGGCCCACCGCGTCCGGGATGTCACCGTCCTCAGTCCACTCCTTGGCGTCCCACTCGGCCTTCTCCTCTTCCGAGAGGTCGGCGTACCGAATGCCCTGCTCCATGAACTTCAGCGGTACCTTCACCGCCTTGGGGGGGACGAGGTAGCCCTCGGCGGCGGCTTCCTGGAGGTCGTAGGAGTCGGTCGGGACCCCGTCCTCCATGGCGAACAGCTTGTACGTGTTGTGGTCGATCTCGTCCTTGGGTGTCGCCGTCAGGCCGAGCAACAGCGAGTCGAAGTAGCGGAACAGCTCACCGTACTTCGCGTACACCGAGCGGTGGGCCTCGTCGATGACGATCAGGTCGAAGTAGCCGGGGCCGAAGCGCCGACGGCCCGCACCGTCGGTGACATCGATCTGCTTCATCATCGTCTGGTACGTGGAGAGGTAGACGCGGGCCGAGGCGGCCTTGTCGTCGAGGAGGCTGGCCGCGGGGGTGTTCGGCAGGTTCTCCTTAAACGCCTTCATCGCCTGGGTGACCAGCGCCTGCCGGTCGGCGAGGAACAGCACCCGCTGCGCCCAGCCCGCCTTCATCAGCTGGTCCACGAGGGCCACGGTGGTACGGGTCTTGCCGGTGCCGGTCGCCATGACGAGCAGCGCCTGGCGGCCTCGGTCCCGTTCGAAGGTCTCGCCCACCCGCTTGATCGCGCGGAGCTGGTAGGGGCGGCCGGCGATCTTCTCGTTCACCGGCGTGGCCGTGAGGGAGAGGCGTCCGGCGCGCTGGCGGATGTGCCAGTGCAGCTCATCCTTCGTGAAGAAGCCCTGCACCTGGCGGGGCGGGTAGCGGAGGCCGTCGTCCCAGAGGTAGGTCTCGTAGCCGTTGGTGTAGAAGATCACCGGGCGGCGGTTGAACTGTGCCTCAAGCGCGTCGGCGTACAGCTTCGCCTGCTGCTGCCCGTCGCGGGCGTCCCGCTGGGTCCGTTTGGCCTCGACGACGGCGAGGGGCCTGCCGTCGTCGCCCCAGAGCACGTAGTCGACAAACCCCTTGCCCGTCTTGGTGGGCATCCCGGTTGCTATCGGGTATTCAGTGTCCTTGCCCCGGGTGAGGAGGTCCCAGCCCGCTTCCTTGAGGAGTAGGTCGATGAAGGCGTCCCGGGTCGCCTGCTCGTCGTAGTCGTGGTCGTCCCGCACGGCCCGGTTGGCGGCCTTCGCGGCGGCGATCTGCGCCTTGAGCTCTTCGAGCTGCCGGGCGAGGTCCGCGTTCTGGGCCCGCTCGGCCGCGAGCTGCTCGGCCTGCGCCTTGAAGCGTGCCTTGTCCTCCGCCTCTTTAGCCTTGAGCTCGGCCTGCTTTAGCGCCCGGGCCTGGGGGGAGAGGGGCCGGGGTACGGCGCTGGTGTCGAACTCCAGCCCGGCGGGCGGCAGCGCGGCAGCCTGGCGGGTGTAGGTACGGGCGAACCAGTAGAGGGAGTGGAACAGCTCCTTGACGCTGGCCTCGGCGACGGTTCTCGGGACCGGGGCGGCCTTGTGGACGGCGTTGTTGCCGTGCCGGCGGATGAGGTCCATCTTGGCGTTGACCGTCGGCCCGACGAGCTGCCGGAAGCTCGGCTCGTGGAGCATCGCCGCGAGATCTTTTTTGTAGGGCTCGCTGAGGCTGCTGTCCTTGTCGTACATCCAGCGCGCTGTGATCTCGATGGCGCGGCGAGCGTAGAAGCAGGCGGCACGGGGGTCGTGGTGGATGAGCCGCTCGGCGCGGATCGCCTCGTCGTAGAGGGCGGGCCACTCGGCGCAGAGGAAGGCGAAGTTGCCGGTCGCGGTACGGCCGACGTTGTCGGCTGCGGCGCGGTCACGGGCGCTTTTGCCGTAGTCGGCCTGGCCCTGGCCGTCGCTGTTCTGGCTGCTCTGACCGTTCTGGTCGCTACCCATGCGGTGCGGTGTCCCTCTCCCCTGGGGCGGCACTGCCGAACGGGCCCGGGGCTCGGCGTCCCCCGGCCCGCACGAGGCCGACATATCCGTCTGTCTGCTATGGCAGAACCGCCCGGGTGCCAGGCTCCCCTGCCCGGCCGCACGGACGGCGTGTGGTGCTGGTGATGCGGTTGGTGCTGCGCACCGGGTACGGCGGGAGCGGCTTACGCGGCTTCGCCGAGGGCTTCATGATCCCAGAGAGCGCCGGAGAAGGCACGGTGCTGGAGGGAGGTGAAGAGTTCATCGAGGGTGGCGAGATGAGTTACGTGTACCGCACGCTGCTGCGTCACGCTGCGTGCTCTCTCTGCAAATTTGGAACGCAGATGAGAGGGCGGAAACACCACAGGCGCACTCTTGATTTGCTTAATATTGAGCGTAGGCTGCGCAACTGTACGCAACTCCCTGGTGAAATAATGCTGCGCAAAATCCATACGCAGATAAGCAGCCAGGTATTCGCGATCTACATCGCCAGCGACTGGGACCCGTGCGACAGCGCGAGCAACGTTGGAACCCACATCGTCGGGGCCAACAATGGATACTTCACCAATTGCACCGACGCAGCCGATAAGGATCTCATTTCCCTTAATCCTGGATCGGGAATAACTTGACTCAATATCCGGAGAAATTTGCATCAGCGATGATCTATCAACCCCAAATCGCCCCAGGTCTCCGGACCGGATCAAGGGAATCCCGCCCTCGACATGCCGACCAGGCTGCACTACGCCATAGTTGATTCGATCGCCCTCCGCAACCAAAGTCTCGAGCTCGCGAACTTCAAAGCCGCGAATGTTCATAGAAGGGTCGCCGAACATGTCGAGGAAGATGGACTGGGTGAGGTCGTCGAGGAGGGCGATGGCCTCTCGACGCTTGGCGCGAAGGATGTCCACCTGGTCGAGTACGGCGGCGATGCGCCTTTGCTCTGCGGGATGCGGAAGCGGAACGATGAACTCCGCCAGCTTCTTTTTGTTGAGATTCTTACCCATGGCCGCGTCATCGGCATCACGAAGCAAGTCGGCGCACTTTAGAGCCCAGTACAAAAATTCAGGGCGAGTGCGAGATTCATCCTTAATCGACAATGCAGCAATGGCTTCATTCGTATACATAGGAACTCGAGAGAACCCTAGCTTGCCAACGCTGAGCTTAAAACTCAAAAGTAGCGTACCAGGTTGAACGAGCCGTCCAGCCGGGCCATCCGCAGCAAGACTAGTGACTTGCTCTTTCGTTACTCTGAGGTCGCGACCCTGATTCATATCAGCAATTGACAACCACGGCATACCCCCTCCCCAGTATTTCCGCTCTGCGCGCGGAGGTGTTTTACCGATGGTGATGTCGCAGAGATCTCCCAGCGCAGCTTCCGGCCACCGACTCATGCCAGCATCCCCTTCAACTCCGCGATACCCTTGGCGATCTCCTCGTTCAGTTGCTCCAGCTGCGAAAGGATTTCTGCCGGCGCCCGCGTCACGATTTCCTCATGGACGGTTTCCTTGTAGCGGTTCAAGGAGAGGTCGTAGCCCTGGGCCGCGATGTCCGCCTTTGGTACGCAGAAGCTCTGCTCGGTCCTCGCCCGGTCCCTCTCGGTGCCGTCTCGTTCTTGCCAGCGGGCCAGAACGTCCGGGAGGTTGTTCTTCAGGAGTTCGTTCGGCGTCAGCGGGTCGCCCTGCGGGCGGACGCCCAGGCGCTCCTCCGGAAGCAGCGGGTTGCGCTTGTCGTCCAGGCTGAGGCCGTCCGCCTGCACGTCGTAGAACCAGACGTGGTCCGTGCCGCCCGAGTCCGTCTTCGTGAAGAACAGGATCGCCGTCGACACACCGGCGTACGGCTTGAAGACCCCGCTCGGGAGCTTGACCACCGCCTGGAGTTGCTGTTCCTCCACCAGGATGCGGCGCAGCTCCTTGTGCGCCTTGGTCGAACCGAACAGCACCCCATCAGGGACGATGACGGCCGCCCGGCCACCAGGCTTCAGGAGCCGCAAGAACAGGGCCAGGAACAGTAGTTCCGTCTTCTTCGTCCTGACGATGCGCTGGAGGTCCACCGCCGTGGACTCGTAGTCCAGGCTCCCCGCGAAAGGCGGGTTCGCGAGGATCAGGGAGTAGCGCTCGGCCTCGCCAGCCGCGCTCTCCGCAAGCGAGTCACGGTGCCGGATGTCCGGGTTCTCCACGCCGTGGAGCAACATGTTCATGGAGCCGATGCGGAGCATCGTGTTGTCGAAGTCGAAGCCGTGGAACGTCTTCTCGTTGAAGCGCTTGCGCTGCTCGACACCTAGCAGCGCCTCGCGGTGCACCCGCTGCATGTACGACGCCGCCTGCACCAGGAAGCCAGCCGTGCCGCACGCCGGGTCACAGATCTCGTCGCGCGGCCCCGGCTGGGTCATCTCGACCATCAGGTCGATGATGTGGCGCGGCGTGCGGAACTGACCGTTCTGGCCGGCCGTGGCGATCTTCGCGAGCAGGTACTCGTAGATGTCACCCTTGGTGTCGCTGCTGTCCATGGAGATGCCGTCGAGCAGGTCGACGACCTTCGCGAGCAAGTTGGGCCCCGGAATCGTGAACCGGGCGTCCTTCATGTGGTGGGAGTACGTCGATTCGTCCCCACCCATGCGGCGCAGGTACGGGAAGACGCCGTCGGCGACGAGCCCGTACATGATCTCGGGGTCCTTGACCTTGAAGTTCTGCCAGCGCAGATCCTGCTGATCGTCCGAGAAGAAGGGGTCCGGGTCGGGCTTGCCCGTCGCGGTCGCCTTGCGGTCCTTGCGGGTCTGGATCTCGTCCAGCCGCTTGATGAAGAGCAGGTACGTGATCTGCTCCATCACCTCCAGCGGATTGGAGATGCCGCCCGACCAAAACGCGTCCCAGACGCGCCCCACCTTGCTCTTCAGTTCGCCCGTAATCACACAGAGGATCCTACGGCCCCCGGACCTCATGTCATCCAGACTTGACAACCCCGAGGCTCCACCACATTGCGGCTCAGATGTCGACCTCCGCGCACACCCTCTCGCCCGGCCCGCCATCACGCATCGTCGCCGTCGCGCCGGCCGCCTCGGCGGCGTTCCTCGGCTTCGCCAGTCAAGGTTGACCGAAACCTGTACCACCTAACGTGCTCTCGGCTTGACCGACCGTAGTCGTTCTCGGCAGGATTGGACTCAGCAAGCAAAACATCGCGCATATGGCTGCGCAGACCCTGTGGCCGTCCCTTCGGGGGCGGCCACAGATGTGCTTCGGGAGATTCGGTGCATCTGTGCTACATCGACGAGGCGGGCAACGGGCAGACACTCGACCCCATGAGGCCTGACGCCCCTCCGGTCCTCGTCGTCGGCGGATTCACCGTGCCCCGAGCCCAGGTCAAGTCCCTCACCTGGGCCTTTCTTGACGTCAAGAAGCACTACCGGCCGCAGTTGCGGAACGCGGACCAGCTCTCCGAGGTGATCCAGCACGAGATCAAGGGCTCGGACGTCCGCAAGAACCTCCGTGCCGGCAACCACGGCTGGCGACGTGCGGCCATGGAGCTTGTGGCTTCGCTGCTCGACACATTGGAATCCCACGAAGCCCGCATCCTCGCCCGCGTGTGGATCAAAGAGGAAGGGCTGGCGTTCGATGAGTCCGGGGTCTACCCGGCCTCCGTCGCCGCGCTGAACGAGACCTTCCAGGCTCAGCTCGCCCATGAGCACTCGCGCGGCATGATGGTCCTCGACAGCCGCACGAAGGTGAAGAACGCTCCCAATGTGCACTGCGTTACCACCCGCAAGTACCGCACGGGCGGTGACAGCCTCCGCGGGGTCATCGAGTCGCCGGTCTTCGGCCACAGCGACACCCACACGCTCCTCCAGCTCGCCGATCTCGTGGTGTCCTCCCTGCTGTTCCCCATCGCGTGCCACGCCTACCTGGGCGACGTGACGTGGAACGTGCACTGTGACGACGCTTACCAGCCATTGCGGGAGCAGTACGGGCGGCGGCTGAAGAAGCTGCAGTTCCGGTACCAGGACCCCATGGGGAAGTGGCGCGGCGGGATCGTCGTGTCCGACCGGCGGACGCAACAGCCGTCCAGCCTGATGTTCGGACCTAAGAAGACTGTCACCGTTCCGACTACTGCGATCCCGGGACAGCCGGGAGCTCCGGACCCCGAGCGGCGCGAGGCCGAGCTGGACGGCGGTTTGCCGCCTCTCCCGTAACGGGACGACACCCGACAGGGGCGACAGCTTTCGCAGCCCATTTGCCCAGCTCAACGACCGTACACACCTCAAATGCTCGCAGCTTCCCAAGCTGAAGGTTCCGGCCGTCTCACCGGCCAGCCGTCGCCGCTTGCTCTGGTCGACGACATACCTCGATAACGTGGCTGAGGCCGGTGAGGGTGTAGCGAGGCATCCGCGTGCGTGGTCGGTCGGCGCACCCGCCGTCGTAGCTGACTGTCGTCGGCTGAGTTCGTGCCACTGTCGTGCCAGATGCCGGGGTCAGCCACGGCCAACGGGGGAGCCTTGCGGTCGAGTCGTCGGCAGCCTGACCTGGTATTGAAGCCCCAGCTCAACGGCACGATGGCGCTGTCTCTCTCCTAAAAGCGGGTGTCGCGGGGGCAATCAGCCGAGGTAGGGCCGCTCACGGTGCTCCAGGAAGTGGCGGATCCGGAGTTGCTGCGTGTGGTGCATCGGCAGCTGATCGATCTCCTCCGCCGGGACGAACCGCAGCTCCGTGGACTCGTTCGAGATCGCGAGCCGGCCCCCGATCACACGGGCGGTGAAGCAGACGTTGAACTGCCTGCGCACCTCACCGTCCGAGTAGGCGATGACGTGGCGAGGGTCGGTGTAGGTGCCCACAAGCCCGGTGATCTCTACGTCCAGACCGGTTTCTTCCTTCACCTCGCGGACGGCCGTTCCTGGGAGTGAATCGGTCATCTCCATGCCGCCGCCAGGTAGCGCCCAAAGATCGTTATCCCGGCGGCGCTGAAGGAGTACGCGCCCTTCGTTGTCGGTAACCACGGCGGACGCAGCAACCACCAAGCTGTTTGGCTCTGGCGCCGTTGGGTCGTCGTAGTACTCGGTCCGTGCCATGGTCACCCCTCCTGCCGTACCGGCTTCGCTGACGCCCATACAGCGTCGAAGCTCTCGGCGTAGGTGTCGAACATGCCGCCTTCCCCGTTACGGCGGAGATGCCACACAGGGGCGCCGTACGCGTTCACTCCCCAGACATGGGCGTTGATCAGTACTTGATCATCGGCGCGGTACAGGGAGTTGTAGAGCGTTGTTCCGTGGGTCCTTATTTCGACCCCAGACACGCCGATCAGAGGGCGGTAGTGCATCAGTGCCAATCGGCAACGGGACTCGATGCCGTGGCCGAACCTCTCCTCCTGGCCGCGCGCCTGGACGTTCGCGCTCTCGGCGTCGCCCACCGCAATGCGAACGGTGCAGCCTTCGGCGGCTCGTTCGCGCAGCAGATCGTTGAGCCGTGGGTACGCCTCATGCAGGAAGACGGCCGCGTACACCAGCACGTCGATGCGGTCGCGGGCCTGCGTCAGCATGTCCACGAACGTGGACACGGGGATGTCTGCACGCTTCTCGTAGAGGGCGACGAGTTCCGGGCTGATAGCGCGGGCGGCGCGGGCTTGCCGAAGTGCCGGCCAGAGTGCGTGCACGTCTTCTCCTAGGGCTTCAGCCGCCTGCAAGGCGGCGGCCCGGCGCGGCGTACGGCCCAGATTCACCCATCGCTCGACCGACTTGGGGTCGACATCGACGGCCTTTGCAAGGGCGGCGTACGTCCAGCCTCCGGCCGCCATGACGGCACGTAGTCTCTCGTTCTGCATGAGTCTCCCCTTGACCCTTGGGACGGCACTAGGGACGTTCTACCCGACGCGGGACGTCCTGGAGTGGTGTTCTGCGGTGGTTCCTAGGTCCTACCGGTTGACCCGATGCTTCTCCGCATGAGTACGGACGGACGCCGACTGCTTGCCGAGTGACGCGGCACCACAGTTCGGAGCCGATTCGTTCCCTCGGATAGGAGGAGGCGTAAGTGATCGACAAGGCGGGTCTACCGGTTGTCGGTGCCCTCGTGGTGGATGAGCGCACTGACAAGACGGGCGTCGTCATGGGGCATGAGGGCCCATACGTACAACTCCGTCCGCCTCGTGGTGGCACCGAATGGGATGCACCGCCCGAAGCACTTCGTCAGCCCACCCAAGCCGAAGAACTGAGCGCCAAGGTGTCCTTGGCCAACGGGATGTCCTGGGACAACGGACGGTGGGAGCTGTGAGTCCTCGGGCCGTACTGCGGTTTGAGACCTGGACCCTCGAACCCGACCAGGAACCCGACGCTGAACCGACGACGTACGCCATGCAGTGTGCTGTCGACGGCGAGACGTCACCGGTCAGTGAAGACTTCGCCAAGCCTCAGAGCTGGGTCCTCAAGCATTGCGGCAAACACCCTTCGCACCACACCTATCGCGAAATCATCACGCGTCCTTGGCGGACTTGGAGGCGAGCCTGATGCGCCGAGCGATCACCCGGTTAGGGCACTTCACCGGCCCACTGCTGATCATCATGATCTCGGGATCATGCGGCCTGGTCATCGGCTTCGCGCTGGCGTCCGGAGTACCTCTCCTCTGAACCCCCGCCCCCATCGACTGAAGCCGCAATGTGTTCCCCCACGTTCAACGGGCTCGATGGGGGCGGGTTCTACATCTGCATCCGGCTCGCCCGGACCGTGCGGCCTTCGGCCTTGATACGAGCGGCAAGCGCCAACAGCAAGAAACCGGACCACCCGTCAGCCTGGACAGCATTCCGGGTGGTCCGGTCGCGGAAGCCCTGATCAGGACCCCGGTGCCGATGGTACCGGGGCGGCCGGCGTGCTCGAACGCGGGTGCGACTGCAACCCCGGTTCCCGTATACCGAGTTGAACAGGATCAATGTTGCGGCGCAGTCGATGGAAACCGAGTTCTGACCTCGGCCACCGAAAGTCAGCCAGGACGGCGGGATGGACGAACGAGCACCCGTCACGTATGTCTCCAGCAACCCCATACCGTCCCCAGCCACGCTATTTCTACGCGTCACGGACCGCACCACTGTTCGACCTTGGCGTTGTCGACGCGACATGCGGACTGCGTTCGTTCTGCGGCCCTTGGGACTGGGCGCCTACGGTTCACCGGACGATTGAGGAGCATGGCCAGGGCTGGTCCGCGACGGGCCGGCCCTGGTGCTCGAAGTGTCCTGGTTACTTTCTGATCTTGCTGTCCGCCTGGGCGAAGCTGTGCGCTGAGCGGCTCGGGGCCGCCGCAGCGGTGGCGGAGACTTGGAGCGGCGGCGGCCCCGGGCC